>NZ_CP089291.1:2085000-2182500 GCF_022818495.1 Fodinisporobacter ferrooxydans
GTCAGCCAGAACTTGCTTTAAAGCCAGGCGGCAATGTAAGATGGGGTGTTTTGATTTGGCTGTTAATCGGCGGAATTATCAACTATCTTGACCGCGCAAACTTGTCGATTGCGGCACCGCAGATGATCAAGGAATTGCATCTGAACAACACAGATATCGGCTTAATGGGGACTGTTTTTGCTTGGACGTATGCCATTATGCAATTGCCATCCGGTTGGCTGATTGACCGATTTGGCGCAAAGCGAATTTATTCGATTGCAGTGGTGTGGTGGAGTATTGCAACATTTTTCACAGGCGCTTGCAGTAAAATGGGTACATTTTTAACTTGGAGAACATTATTAGGGGTTGGAGAAGCTCCCTGTTTCCCAACCTCTGCCAAACTTACGGCAACCTGGTTTCCGAGAAAAGAACGAAGCCTGGCAACGGGGATTTGGGATTCATCGTCCAAATGGGGACCTGCGCTGGCGCCGCCGATTCTCGTGTCCATCATGGTAGCGTATGGATGGCGGGCGCTTTTCTATGCAACAGGATTGATCGGAATCGTGTTTATCGTGTTATTCATGCTATTCTATCGCAATCCTGACAAAAGCCGGAGCTTGACGAAAGAAGAATCGGACTACATCCAATCCGATGGCGCCGGTGTTGAAGAAAATATTCAAACAGCAAAGATTTCCTGGCTTTCTTTATTTAAAAATCGTTCGATCCTTGGCATGATACTGGGTTTTTTCTGTACGATTTGGATCTGGAATATTTTCTTGACATTTCTTCCTCTCTATTTGCTGAAGACACAAGGAGTAAATTTAGGCAGTCTCGGTATTTATGCAAGTATTCCTTGGATTGGCGGAATTATTGGGGACATCTACCTTGGAGGATATCTGGCGAAGAAAATTGTCGATAAAGGAATCACATCTTCCATTATCGCAAAACGTGCACTTATCAGCATTTACGCCATCTTGGCAGGCATTGCTTGTATTTTGATTCCTTTCGTACACAATTTGGGATTGACATTAACGTTTATGACATTGGCTTTGGCTTTCATATCGGCGATTACCGGAAATGCCTGGGCGCTGCCTGGTGACGTAGCGCCGCAATCCATGGTTGCTTCTGTCGGAGCGATTCAAAATTTCGGCGGATATTTTGGCGGTGCATTTTCTCCTGTCATCGCAGGAATGATTGCAGACAGATCAGGCTCCTATGCAATGGCGTTTATTTCCGGCGGCATAATCGCAGCATTAACGGCAGTATTTTACTGGTTCGTCGTGAAACATCCGATTCAGGAATGAGTATTTGTGTTGAACGGAACGAGATAGGATGGATCGTGCAACAAATATCGGGTAAATCAACTGCACTGCCTGTCAAGCAGGTGGTGTTTTTTGTTCCTAATATTTCGGCTTCAGAAATGAATTCTTTTGTAGTAAAATGTATTTGTTTGTTGATTCGTTCATAAAAAAGGAAGTGTCGTTGTATGTCCCAGCAAAAGTCGGCTTTATTGGGGCTTTTTACCGTGTCATTGATTTGGGGATGTAATTACATCGCCAGCGTTATTCTTCTGCGCAGTTTTTCGCCAATTTTCACATCATTTGGTCGAATTACGTTGACATCGGTGTTTTTGATCATCGTAGGTTTGGTTGTACGGAAATTGAAACGACCCACCAAAAAAGAATGGCTGCTTTTAGTCGCAGTTGGAATATTTGGCGTATTTTTCAATCAAACGTTTTATTTTACCGGACTCCATCATTCTTCTCCCACCAATGCATCTCTCATATTCGCCCTGGTTCCCGTATGTACGATTCTTTTGGAACGAATGTTTCTGAAAGAACGATTGACTACTTTTAAACTGATCGGTGTTTTACTCGGTTTTGCAGGTGTTGTAATTATTGTTGGCGCGGGAGAAGGCGTTCATGGCATATCGATCGGCGATATCTATCTATTACTTTCTATGATCGCCCAATCCATCGGCATTTTGTATACCCGTTGTTTAACAGCCAGTATGTCTTCCTATGCGGTCACCATTTATGCAACCGTCATTGGCAGCGGTTTTATGGGTGTATCGGCCGTTGGCGAGCACATCTTTTCTACAACTGTCATCAGCCATAATATTTACCTGTGGATGCTAATGGCGGCAGCCGGCGTCCTTTCACAAGGAGTTGCCGGTTTTTTATGGAATAAAGGTGTCTCTGTGGTAGGGGCCGGAACTTCTTCCATGTTTTTAAACATACCTCCATTTGTTACGTTGATTTTGAGCAGCTTGGTACTTGGAGAAAAAATACAAATGACGCAAATCCTCGGTGGCTTTTTTGTCTTGTTGGGAGTATTTGTAGCAAATCAGAAAATGAAACCGAAAAAAACGACAATTCAAACCATCGCGTCGTAAAGGGGTAAAAAGCCGAACTTGGCGCTTCAGCGCCTAAGTCGAGAGAAATAGCAAATATAATAACCAGGTGTAGAATAGAATGGAACAATTATGATAGGGAAAATACTAGCGAATGAGGTGAGAGTCTCTTGAAAATCGTCAGCGCCTGTCTCATGGGATGTGAATGCCGCTATGACAAGAGTTCCAATTGGATTCGAGAAATTGAACAACTTGTGAAAGAAGGAAAAGCACTGCCGGTGTGCCCCGAACAATTGGGTGGTTTGCCCACACCGCGAAATCCCGCACAGATTGTCGGCGGTGATGGATTTGACGTGCTGGACGGCAAGGCAAAGGTGATCGATGATCAGGGAAATGATGTAACAGAGCAATTTCTGCAAGGGGCAAATCAGGCACTTCGCATGGCGCTGACAATTGGAGCGCAAGAAGCGATTCTGAAAGAGCGCAGCCCTTCCTGCGGCAGCCACGTGATTTATGACGGTTCCTTTGCCGGGATGAAACGGCCCGGACTTGGAGTGACGGCGGCACTTCTGGTACGGAATGGAATTCGGGTTGCATCGGAGGAAAGTGGAGTCAGTGAATAGATGCAGGACACACAGACTCGAACGAAAATCGGGCAGAACATGCAATGTCTGCCCTTTTGCATACGCTTTTCTTTTACTATGTGTGTTTCAATTACAAATAATCAATGATCTGATGCTTTTTCCTTAGAATTCATTTCTGCTGCTGAGAATACCCGAGATTTTGTGATAAACCTCATGTCTTCCGGACTTTCCAAGGAAAAGCCGGCGCCCCGGCCTGGAACAACATCGATGATTAACTGTGTATGTTTCCAATAGCTATATTGAGCCGCTCCAATATAAAATGGACAATCACCAATTTTACCTAAGTATATATCTTGTTGACCAGTTCGAAATTCACCGAGCGGATAACACATAGGTGCACTGCCATCACAGCATCCACCCGATTGATGAAACATCAGCGGACCATGAATAGATATAAGTTTTTCAATTAGATCTAAAGCGGATTTGGTAGCGATTACTTTTCTGGTATCCATCTACATCCCCCGATAAAGTTCCAATTTTAGAAGAAACCAAGTGCATCAGGACTATAGCTGACTAACAAGTTCTTGGTTTGCTGATAATGATCCAGCATCATCTTGTGAGTTTCGCGGCCGATACCGGATTGTTTATAACCTCCAAACGCCGCATGTGCCGGATAATCATGATAACAATTGACCCATACCCGACCTGCCTGGATGCCTCTGCCCAAGTGATATGCGGTATTCATATCCCGTGTCCAAACTCCCGCTCCCAAACCATATAATGTATCATTTGCTATCCGTAGCGCATCATCAAAGTCGGTAAACGCAGTCACTGATACTACCGGTCCGAAAATCTCCTCTTGAAAGATTCTCATCGAATTGTTTCCGCTAAAGATTGTCGGAGTGATATAGTAGCCATCTGCAAGGTCCCCGGGGAGGATGTTTCGTTCACCGCCAGTCAGAAGCTTAGCCCCTTCTTCTTTTCCAAGATTTATATACGTTACTATTTTATCCATCTGATCCATGGATGCTTGTGCACCAATCATCGTTGCCGTATCAAGAGGATTTCCTTGAACAATTTTTTCCGTACGGGCAACAGCCTGTTCAATAAAAGAATCATAAAAACTTTCTTGTATAACTGCACGGGATGGGCATGTACATACTTCCCCTTGATTGAGGGCAAACATTGCAAAACCTTCCAGTGCCTTGTCAGCAAATTTGTCTTGTTTTGCAAAGACATCGGCAAAGAAAACATTTGGGGATTTTCCTCCCAATTCCAGCGTAACAGGTATGATATTCTCCGCGGCATATTGCATAATCAAACGGCCTGTCGTCGTCTCACCGGTGAAAGCGACTTTTGCAATCCGCTTGTTTGTGGCTAATGGTTTGCCCGCATCAACACCGAAACCGTTTACAACGTTGATAACGCCGGGCGGCAGTATATCTGCGATTAATTCCATGAGAACCATAATGCTGGCGGGAGTTTGTTCAGCCGGCTTCAGAATCACACAGTTCCCTGCCGCTAAAGCGGGGGCCAATTTCCAGGCTGCCATCAATAACGGAAAATTCCATGGAATGATCTGGCCGACGACTCCCAACGGTTCATGAAAATGATAAGCGACTGTGTTATGATTCAGTTCGCTGATGCTTCCTTCCTGCGCTCGAATAGCACCTGCAAAATACCGGAAATGATCTATTGCTAGCGGAATGTCCGCAGCCAATGTTTCCCGAATCGGTTTTCCATTGTCCCATGTTTCGGCAACGGCCAGTTGTTCCAAATTTTCTTCCATTCGGTCAGCAATTTTATTGAGAATATTTGCACGGTCAGCTACAGCGGTTCGACCCCAGGCTGTTTTTGCAGCATGTGCGGCATCCAGTGCTTTTTCAATATCTTCACTAGTCGAACGAGCGACCTCGCAAAATGGTTTCCCATTTACCGGAGAAATATCTTCAAAGTAATTTTCATGCGCTGGAGCGATCCATTCTCCTCCGATAAAATTTTTATAGCGATCACGAAATGTCACTTTACTCCCCGATTGACCTGGTTTTTGGTATAACATGATTCATTCCCCCTCCCGCAGATTTGGATGTTTAGTCTTTCATTTTTAGTACAACGCGTCCGTTAATCTGGCCTTTTTCCATCCGCTCAAATATTTCATTGATGTTTTCCAGAGGTTGTGTTTCAATGATTGTCCTAACTTTGCCGCGAGCAGCAAAATCCAAAGCTTCCTGAAGATCTTTACGGGTGCCGACGATTGACCCTTTTACTGTGACGCCATTTAATACTGTGTTAAAAATAGGGATTGGAATATCACCCGTCGGCAAGCCGACAACCACTAACGTACCGCCGCGACGCACAGAACGATATGCCTGCTCAAAAGCCTTTGGCGTTACAGCCACACTTACAGATGCATGTGCTCCTCCCACAAGTTTCTCGATTTCTTGGACCGGATCTACCTGCTTGCTATTCACTGTCAGGTCTGCACCCAGTTTGGCAGCAAGCTCAAGTTTATCATCTTGAATGTCCACGGCGATTACATTTAACCCCATCGCTTTTGCATATTGAAGCGCAACATGTCCAAGTCCGCCAATTCCATAAATGGCGACCCATTCGCCGGGTTTGGCATTTGTGACCTTCAGTGCTTTATATGTTGTTACACCTGCACAGAAAATGGGTGCCGCTTCTTCAAAGCTTAACCCTTCAGGGATTTTTGCGACATAAGCGGCAGGCGCTTTGCAATACTCGGCATAACCGCCATCAACGGAATAACCGGCATTCAATTGGTCTTTGCACAAAGTCTCCCACCCGGTCAAACAATACTCGCATTCGCCACAAGCCGAATACAGCCAAGGGATCCCAACGCGGTCACCGACTTTTATGGATGCAACACCTTCACCCACTTGAACAACCGTTCCCACCCCTTCATGTCCGGGAATTAAAGGCAATTTGGGTTTTATCGGCCAATCCCCATGTGCGGCATGCAAATCGGTATGACAGACCCCGCATGCATGAATATCAACTAATACTTCGCCATATCCGATTTCTGGAGTTGGCACTTCTGTTACCTCAAGTTTTTGATGGAATTCATTTACAATTACAGCTTTCATCAATACATCCTCCTCATGCCTTTTTTTGAACTTACATATCATTACATAAGCAATAAATGTGCCAATTGTATGTATCGCTTGTTTTTCTGAATTTTTCGGAAAATTCGAATTGTAACTTTACAAATTTTCGGCATCTATTAACAAAAACTCGGCAAATTGTGACGGAAAATCGACTATTGAATATTGCTAGTTTGAAAAATACAATACTATCAAGGAGGAAAAATCATGCATATCTCGAAGTTTGTTACACCCGAAATCATTTTTGGCAATAATTCCATCAATCAGGTTGGAGAAAGCTTGCGCAGATTAGGGGCAAAAAAAGTTTTTGTAGTCAGTGACCATGAAATTTTTAATTTTGGATGGACGGAAGAAGCGATCTACTATTTACGACAAAATGGACTCAGCCATTTTAATTGGAATGAAGTAACGTCCAATCCCAAGGATTACGAAATACATGAAGGTGTGAAAAAATACTTGCATAATGATTGCGACGCCGTGTTGGGAGTTGGCGGAGGAAGCGTAATTGACGCGGCCAAATCGATTGCATTGTTAGGAACAAATGGAGGAACGATTCATCAATATGAAGGTGTAGACAAAATCACTGTGCCGCTTCCGCCTATGGTTATGATTCCGACAACGGCTGGCTCCGGGTCAGAGGTATCACAATTTTCAATCATTGTAGATACGAAAAGAAGTGTGAAAATGACCATTATTTCAAAGTCTCTGGTTCCGGATATTGCAATTATCGATCCGCGGACGTTGACAACTATGGATCATCGTCTGACGGCATATACAGGAATGGATGTTTTGACACATGCCATCGAATCGTATATATCTCTGGCTGCTACACCATTGACACAGGTATTGTCATTACAAGCGATCCGCCTTGTCGCAAAATTTTTGCGTCCGTCTACCGCAAGCAAATATAATATGGCTGCGAAGGAATCGATGGCGATGGCAAGTCTGCAGGCAGGATTGGCTTTTTCCAATGCAATTCTCGGTGCTGCACATGCGATTTCACACCAACTCGGCGGCTTATTGGATTGCCCCCATGGAGAAGTAACTGCAATCTTGCTGCCACATGTTATGCAATTCAATTTAATTGCCTGTCCGGAAAAATACATTGACATGGCTGAAGCATTTGGCGAAAAGACCTTCGGTTTAAGTGAAATGGAAGCTTCCAGACTGGCGATTCAGGCGGTACAGGATCTGGTAACGGATTTAGGCATTCCGGCAACCGTGTCAAAGCACGGGCTACAAGACGATCATATTCCTGCCTTAAGTCAAAATGCGCTGAATGATGCATGTATGATTACAAATCCACGTGACATGACACTTGAGGATATTGCTTCCATCCTGAAACAAATCGTATAGGGAGGTCATGCAGTGGACGATAAACAGCAATTGATCGAAATATTAACAGGTATTCGTTCATCCCGCAGAACGTATTACACGCAATTGGTACAAGTGATCGAGGAGATGAAAACAAAAAATAAACAGTTGGAAATACTCAGTAAGCTTTCCAAGGTGCATATCAACAATTCCTGGGAAGATATCAGCATCTATATTGCGGACCAATTGTCCCAAGTGATTGAGTTTGACATGTTCATACTCACGATTCTTGATCATACACATCGTTCCCAGTTTGTTTCCCAACACATCGATCGTTTATGGGAGTGCAAGAGCTTTCGAGAAAAACATTTTTTAAACTTTGATGAGAAACGATTGTCGGAGGAATTATCACAAACGTTGCTATTGAAAGGAACGGAGTTTCAAATTACTAAAGATTTAAAAAGCCAAACGAATCAATTATTCGGATTTTTGACTTTGCTGAATCGTCGTGGAATTTCATATACATCGACTGAGCTTGCCTTTTTTCAAAGGGTTGCCGATTATGTAAGCGTATCCATTCATAACATTCTCTTGTTTAAAGATTTGAACAAAAAAATATCCCTGGAAGCACAATTGATTCAATCCGCAAAATTAGCAGCAATCGGTGAAATGGCAGCTGGAGTCGCCCACGAGCTAAACAGTCCGCTCACGGTCATTTTGGGAAATGTTCAGCTATTGAAGAGGCGGCATCAGGAGGAAATAACGAACCAAATGTTATCAGACATTTATCAATGTGGATTACGAAGCAAAAAAATAATCGAAAATTTGCTCACCTTCGCAAGACAAGATGAATGTCAATACGAGTCATTATCTCTTAATGAACTGGCAAGCAGCACACTTGAATTAGTTGGATATCAATTAAAAACATTAGAAATTCATATAGAAACTTCATTCTGTAATTTATTGCCGTATGTTAAAGGCAGCAAATATCAAATTGAACAAGTGTTAATCAATCTTCTGCTAAATGCCAGAGATGCGCTTCAAGACCGTGAACAAAAGAAAGTGGTGATTCAAACTGGGGTAATGGAGATCGACCATCATGATTTTGTTTATGTATCCGTTTGCGATAACGGCGTTGGAATCAAATGTGAACATTTACAAGATATCTTTAATCCTTTTTTTACAACAAAATCACAATCAAAAGGGACGGGGTTGGGATTATCCGTGAGCCATGGCATTGCAGAATCGCACGGGGGAAAGTTGTTTGTGGAAAGTGAAGTAAATGCGTATAGCATATTCACACTTGCCTTGCCAAGTTTTGATGAAGATGAGGGCAACTAAAATGGTCGAAGAGAAGAATGTTCTTATTGTCGATGATGAAATAGAGGTCACATCATTTTTTAGATATTTATTTTCTAATAAAAATTGCGCCGTAACAATTGCAAATTCCGGAAGGGATACATCCGATTTGATTCGGAAAACTACGTTTGATTTGGCGCTTCTTGATATTAAGCTGCCAGATGCCAATGGGCTGGATTTACTAGCCCAAATAAAAAAGATGCAGCCATCGTGCGAAGTCATCATGATGACCGGTTACAGTACGGTTAAATCAGCAGTAACTGCCATGCAAAC
The DNA here is from genome assembly GCF_022818495.1 of Fodinisporobacter ferrooxydans. Classification (GTDB taxonomy): domain Bacteria; phylum Bacillota; class Bacilli; order Tumebacillales; family MYW30-H2; genus Fodinisporobacter; species Fodinisporobacter ferrooxydans. The sequence continues at coordinate 2,093,988 of NZ_CP089291.1, forward strand.
AGGAGCCAGGGATTACCTTGAGAAACCATTTGATGATATCGATCGCTTGGAATTTCTCTTGGAAGCTGCCTTACATCGCAATGCAACATATGAAGAAAATTTGCAGCAGATGGCTATGAAGTTTGGTATTGTATACGCTCCGATGAGTCCCATGTCAAATGTCATAACGCTTGCAGCAAAACTAGCCAAAAAAGCAATTAATATATTGATCGAAGGGGAAACGGGTACTGGAAAGGAACTGTTTTCTCGTTTTATTCATGGACAAAGCATGCGTGTCGATTACCCTTTTATAGGAATCAATTGTGGTGCTATTTCTGAATCTTTGCTGGAAAGTGAACTGTTTGGACATGAGAAAGGTGCATTTACTGGAGCCGTTAAACCCAGAAAAGGCTTTTTTGAATTGGCGAATAATGGGACACTATTTCTTGACGAAATTGGCGAGGCTCCCCTTCCCATCCAGGTAAAACTGCTCCGTGCTCTGGAGACAGGGGAATTCATGCGGGTGGGCAGTGAGGCAATCATGAAAAGCAATGTTCGGATTGTGGCGGCCACAAATAGGAATCTGGAAAGTGAAGTTGAACAAAAGCGTTTTCGCGCGGATCTTCTGTATCGTATCGAAGGCGTCAAATTGGCAATTCCTCCATTGCGTGAAAGACCACAAGATGTGGCGGTGATAGCCAAACATTATTTAAACAACCGATACGGTATAGAATTGCATGCGAGTGCGGAAGAAATTCTAATGAATTACAGTTGGCCAGGAAATGTTCGGCAACTGCTGAATATTTTGAATCAATCGGTTGTTATACACGAATGCAAAACATTGCGGGCAGAACATCTTCCTGGCCAATTATTTGCCGATGCCAATCTAATCCGGACGATATCTTCTTTTTCAAAAGAACAGTTAATCGAGGAAGAAATACAAAAATTTATTAAAACGATATTGGAATATTTTCATTCCACTGATGAAATTGATTTCAAAAATTTTACAGACCGCATAAAATATATAGAATCTGAGATAGCCAAAAAAATTATCGAAAAAGGACTTGTAGAAACAAAAGGAAATCGCAGCAAAGTATGCAACAAACTCAATATAACACCTAGAATCTTACGATATATTTTAAATGAAAAGTAGCATGAGTCACCCGCATCTAGCTCACTTGTATTCCTAATTCGAATTGGTTGAATTCCTCAGAAATCTTTTCAGTGTTTAGCGATAACTCGAGTGCATGAAAATCAAGTTCCGATATTTGCGGGATTTCTGTTATGATTTCGGCTAATTGCCTGCTTAAAAAGGCCATTTCTTTGCCATCTATCAGCTTCTTTTTATATCGAAGAAACTGCTTGTCGAGATTTTCTATATTGTTGTAAATTCCGTGAATATTTTTGTGCGCTTTTATTAAAGGAATGGCCGCTTTTTCTCCAACACCGGCAACTCCCGGAATATTATCGCTTTTATCTCCTAATAATGCTTTTACATCGATCCATTGAGGGGGCAGAATCCCATATTTCTCTTGAAAGTGGTTGACTGTGAAGACAATATCATTTCGCCCGCTGCCCGCAATAATTTGCGAGACATTGTCGTCAAGCAATTGAAGTAAATCGCGGTCATTGCTATAAATGAAACATTTCTCATTCGTTTCAGTACTCCAACGCGATGCGATTGCGCCGATTATATCATCTGCTTCATATGTATCAATGGAAAGATGGAAAATCCCGATGGCATCGAGTAATTTTTGAGAAGTCAGGAATTGTTCGATAAGCGGTTCAGGCAAGTCCGTCCTTGTGCCCTTATATAAATCGAATAGTTCTTTTCTTTTCGTCTCGTTTCGTTTGACGTCCCAACATACTGCCATGTGCGATGGCGCGTACGTATGCAGCAAGGAAAAGATTTTTCGAAACATAACCGTTAAAGCATTGATATACAGGCCCGAATTGTTTCTTGGCAACTGGGAAACATCACGACCGTACGATGTGGCAAAATAACACCGGCTTAATAAATTAAAACCATCGATTAACAAAAGAGTTTTTTGCTTCAAAAATAAACCTGCTTTCCTTTTCTAAAATAATTGATAGACAATAGAAATTTTACTTGTAAATCGATTGGAAAAAGAAGCGAATCCATACGCGAGAAGCATAACCGATCCGCTTGCTTTTTCTTCAATGAATCATGATAGACGTCATTTCAATTGTCCGACATCGATCACATGATTCGCATGGCGGTTGAAGGAAACGAGTCCGCAGCGGCTTTGAACTCAGGACGTAAAAAGAATATGGATCCCGGTAATGAACAGGATAATACCACTAATCGCAGTACTAAATTGCCCGATATTCAATGAACCGATCCGAATGTTTGCGACTTTGTTGCCGGCAGCCACACCCCACCAAATGGCCAGAAAGCTGAAAATTGCAGAAACAATCGAGATGGCAAGTGGAGGCAACCCTAACATTCCTGCACCTAAGCCATTTGTTAAAGCGTTCATGGAGACAGCCACACCCAAGACGATTGATTCCATAATGCTAATTTCTCCCGAATGGTCAAAATCCGCTTTTTCCGGTTCCTTTAAATAATCACTGGCAAAACTCAGTTTGCTTTTCTTCTTGCGCGGCTGTTTTGGTACAGCAGAATCTCGTTTCTTTGCCGAGAGTGTGATCATGATGATGCGTACACTGACAATAAATAAAAATACAGCTGCGACAATATTGGAAAACATTCCTGGAATCATTTTGGCTACGTATTTTCCGAAAAGAATTCCGATGACGCTAAAAAGGAACGCAATCACGGAAATAATCATGTTCGGAAGAAATCCGATCCGTATTTTACTGACTCCATACGATATGCCTACTCCAAAGTTATCGATACTCGACGAAAGAGCCAAGCCCAAGATCGTTAACCAAGTTGCAAACGCCATATATCTCCGCCACCCGTCCGACTTGTTTTAGGCATCGACCATTCAAAGACATATTGATAGTAATATGCAGATGAACGTATAGGTGTGTCGGAAGGCGGCAGGACAGTTAAGCCTGTAACACTTGATTCAGGAAATCTTCGACTTCTTTGCGGGTTTTTCTGTTTTTGCTGATAAAACGACCTTTAATGGTTCCTTCCTGGAACACGATAAAGCTTGGAATTCCCAAAATATCATACGTGTCGCATAATTCCGGGAATTGATCTCGATCCACTTTGAAAAATTGAAAGTGTTGTTCATATTCCTTGCTTATTTCATCGATGAATCCATCAAGATATCTGCAATCTGGGCACCAATCTGCCGAAAAAATCATGACAGAGGACTTTGCATTGCGAATTTCCGTGTAAAATTGTTCAAGACTTTGAATGGTTTGCATCGTTTGCCTCCTTAACATCTCGCGCACCAAATCGATAAATGCCCGCATGGCAGGTGAAAGCCATTTGTCTTTGTGCCAGGCAATTTGAGTCACGACAGATAGATCGTTGCCGCTCCAGTGAAGAGGAACTAACTTGCCTTGCTGAATTTCTGTTTGTACCGTAATCTCAGGCAACGCGGCAATGCCGATCCCGGTCATGATGCACTGCTTAATCGCTTCCACACTGGCGAACTCAAGTTTTGTATCCGGTTGAACATTTTCTTTTGTCAAAGATTGTTCAAACAGTTCCCGATAGCTGCACCCCACTTCTGTTACCAAAATGGATTGTCCGCTTAAATCCGTCGGCAACACATGCTTCGAACATGCCAAAGGGTGATCGGGAGCTGCCAATACAAACGTGTTTTCGATTCGCAGCAGCTCCACGTTTAAAGACTCCATGTGTACAGGTTTTTCTAATAAGAGTGTAACATCCAGTTCTCCTTTTGCAACCGCTCGTCTCAGATCGGGACATATTCCCGGATAAAAACGCAGTTGTACTTTTGGATAGCGTCTCCGAAATTCCCTGAGAATGGGCGGCAAGCGATATGTGAATAAACTTTCAGGTGCTCCAATCTGCAGCACGCCGGCAGGTTCTAAGCTGCCTGGAACGATTTGCAATGCTTCGTTTGCAAGCTGAAGCAATTGATCGGCATAATACACTAAACGTTCTCCAGCTTCCGTCAGTATAATCCGTTTGCCCAGTCGTTCAAACAACGGTGTATGAAATTCCTCCTCCAGCGCTTGTATTTGCGCTGTAATGCTGGATTGGGCATAGTTGAGGATTTCCGCGGCGCGCGTAAAACTGAGTTCTCTTGCGACCACTTGAAAGGTTTGTAATTGTTTCAATTCCAATTGAGACACACCCGCATTTCCATGAGAAATTCAGAGAGAATGGCTTAGTATGATTATAGATATAACAGAATGTATGGTAAACAACTGAAATTACGATACGATAACAAGTATTTAGAGAAGTTTCCTAATTCTTTCACCAACGAACTCTTTCTATCTGCGAGATTTTGTTTTAATATAGATAGGGCAGATTAATTGGATCATTTTTTAGAAAGGGGTCATTTCTATGTCAACTTCACATGCAGAAACGATCAGTTACAATAAAACTGAGTTTGCAATTTTGGGATTGGTTTTGGTAATCGCACTTGTTGCAGCATTGGTGGCAGTATTGAATTATAACAACGAAGAAAACAATGTGGCGTTATCAGCGGTTCAAAAGCTTGCTGCAGAGCCTGTTCGCATTGATTATGTCGATGAACAGAATCATTACTATGTAACGGATAGCAAAACAATATGGAAAGAAACACTGGTTCAAGTAAACGGTCAATGGAAAGCGGAAAATATTCAACGTGTCGGTGATTTTAAAACAAAGAATTAATCCGACAATGTTGTATTGAAATATTTTTTCAGAATAGAGATAAAGAAAATATCCCATTCCCATTTTATGTGGATTGGGATATTTTTGTATAATTTATTAAGCAAATTCAAAGAAATGTATATTAGAATGATTTGAAATATCATAATGCAACTAAAGGCAGGTTGTTTTTTCGTGAAACTTTTACATCGTTTTGTTACAATAGGTGGATTTGTTTTAGGTTTACTATCCTTTGTCGCAACAATTGGCTTTTATAAATTTGCAGACGCGCAAAATCCGTTTTTGTATCCATTTCGGGGAATTAGCAACTTGTTTGGCGGTTTGAGTGTTGCCGTCGGGGTTGCTGCTGTTTCCATTTGGATTTTGCGTAAATTATATGTGGAAATCAAAAAAAGGAAAATTCCTGATTTTGAATTGACACGTGCCGCATTGCTGTTTTTACGCAAACACCATATATTACTCGGCTGGTTGACAATTGTAACGGCAGGTGCTCACGGGATTTATTATATGCTGCAGTACCCGAATCAAGCGTTTCGGATTTATACAGGGCTTGTTGCATGGATCCTCTTAGTGATATTGGCTGGACTGGGGGCATTCCTGAACTACAAGTTGAGAGACAAGCAAAAAAGCAAAACAACTCGTTTGTATCACATAGTATTCGCTATTTTCTTTCTGGCCGGTATGGTCATTCATACATTATGAGGTGGGAACAGGTGCCAAAACGCATATTTGTCATATCGATACTTAGCCTTCTGTTAATGGTCGGTGTCGTTGGAGGAACATTTGCATACAAATTGAAACATCCGTCCTCGATCAACCATGAACAGCGATTTCGTCCGTTTGAACGAGGGAAAAATACAGGAAAATAATAGAAAAAATATGGCGGTCATTCTCGCCTGATCCACCAGCATAGCAAGATGCCCGCCAATATTTTGTAGGGGTTCAATTAACAGCTTGGTTTTGGTTGCGGCGGATTGCAGCATTCAACTTTATGTTCGCATATCTGATCACTTTCGGAGTGAGGATATTCACAGTAATGTTCATAAACATTGTGATGTACTTTACGCATATGTGTTGGATACACATGTACGACCGGATATCTTGTCACTGTGTGTGTTTCGATATAACGTGTGGGATGAACCACACGGCGTACTGGTGCAATAGTTGCAGGAGCATATGGATAGTAGGGAAAGGCAGCAGCTTGTGGTGCGGGCATGGTTCCGTAAGGCATTGGCATCGCTGGCGCCGGAATACCGGGGATTGCTGCCGGATTTGTTGGTACTTGAACAATTTCTTGGCGGACTTGTTTTTGATTCATGTGGTATAACCTCCTTCAATCGTCTACATTACAGTATGAAAAACCATCCGCAAGCGCCGTAGTTATCTGTCTATTTTTCATGGATTAGGCGTCGGGGTATTCGATACATGTGCATCAAAAGAGCAATATAAAATTATTTTTTATGTAAACGCTTACACGCATGATTAGACAAGATTCGCTATTTACGAATGAACCCAAAAGTAGTTTAATAGACAATGTTGGTTTTTGGATTGTTTTGTAAGCTTTTGGAGGAAAAGATCGATCTTTTCCAAATATAATTGGGTTTGGGTGATTGATGATGCAAATTTTGGAGTTGAATCCTTGTTATTTACGTGTCAATATAAACAAGCTGAGTTTGCGAACACTGGAGTTTGTGATCGAGTACAAACGTGGCCAATTAAAAGATCTCGTGGCCAAATTCGGGAATTTTACACATCCAAACGTTGTACGATTAAGCCAACAGATTGATGAATACATGGTACAATTGCAAAAAATAAAAATGAACCGCAATTTGACAGACAAAAAAATTCAACGATGAAAATGAGGAGCTTCTTTATAGAAGAGCCTCTTTTTTTTTATATAAGTGCGTTGTACTGCATTGCTGTGGTTACATTCCTTGAATGAGATCGGATTTCTGGTAAAACCGTAAAATTTCTCTTAAAATCATGACAGCAGGGTATACTAGAGAAATCTTTATCAAATGGCATCAAATTGACAAGCAGGGGAGACTTCAATGAAATTAGGGACACATAGCCAAACATTCCATGCAGATGATGTGTACGCAACCGTTTTTTTATTGCACGTATACAATGATGCAGAAATTGTTCGATCAAGAGAAGAAGACGTGTTAAAGAGTTGTGATATCGTCTACGATGTAGGAAGAGGCAAGTACGATCATCATTCCCGCGACAAGATGTATCGGGAAAATGGAATTCCGTATGCAGCATCCGGGTTAATTTGGCGTGATTTTGGAAAACAAATTATCAAGAATGCCGGAATACAGGAAGCGGATGTCATTGAAACAATAGCAAGAGAAATTGATGAGGAAATGGTCCAACCTCTTGATGCCATCGACAATGGGATTGAGATAGAAAAAAGTTTGCCCATTCTCGATATCGCATCTGTCGTTCGATTGATGAATCCGGCATGGGATGCGGAGGACTCGGAAGATGAAGCGTTTCAAAAAGCAGTTTCAATTACAAATGTGATTTTTTCCGAGTATCTAAATAAAAAACTTGCTGGTTATCGGGCGGTTCCCATTGTCAAACGGGCGTTTGAAACTCGTGAAATGTCACAGTTGCTGGTACTTCCCAAGGGATGCCCGTGGGAAAAAACGCTGTTGCGTCTGGATCAAAAGAAAGAGGTTCTTTTTGTCATCACTCCACGAAAGAATGGGCAGTTTACCATTCAGTCTGTGCCGCCGCAATCAGGTTCGTTTGCCAAGCGAAAGCCATTTCCGGATGATTGGGGCGGACTGGAAGGAAAACAGTTAGAAAGTGTTACTGGAGTGCCGGGATCTGTTTTTTGCCATACGGGATTATGGCTGGCCGTTGCTGCAAGTCTTGATGGAGCGATTCAACTTGCAAAGCTGGCCATCGATGCATGAAACAGACAGAGCATCATTATTCGTTCTGCCCCTCTTTCTGAATCAGACTCGCCCGAGTGAGTATATGCTCACCAAATCGGTCTTTGATCGCATCGACCGCTTTTGCCAACTCTTTTTTCTTGGTGGCTGCATGGATATCTTCAAACAGGCTTATTTGCTGAATGTCACTTATATGAGAAAATTGACTGACAGATACACCGATCAGGCGAATGGCTTTTGTTCCTGAGATTTCAAAATGATTCAGAAGTTGTTTTGCAGCTGCATACAATGTATGGTCATCTGCTGTGGGAAATGATAATGTATGACGTTTCGTGACCGTTTGAAAAGGGGCAAAACGTAATTTTAAAGTGATTGTTTTTCCCGCAAACTGTTTGCGACGCATGTTTCGCGCAATTGTAGTGACTTGTTCAAGCAAAGCGGATTCCAAAACGCGAATCGCTGTCACATCTGTTGCAAAAGTTGTTTCCTGACTAATGGATTTCACTTCACGAACCGCCTTAACAGGACGTTCGTCAATTCCATGTGACAATTGATAGATGTGGTCAGCAAGAGACCCAATCCTTTGTCGCATGGATTCTATGCTCATTCGTGCCACATCACCGATGGTTCGAAGGCCTAATCGTTGCAATTTTTCTTCGGTTTTCTTGCCAATTCCCCAAAAACGGCTGATTGGCAGCGGATGGAGGATACGTGTAAGATCCTCCGGTTTGATTTCGACTAGACCGTTTGGCTTTTTAAGATCCGATGCGAGCTTAGCCAGAAACTTGTTATAGGAGATTCCCACAGATGCACTTAGATACAATTCTCTTTGAATCGATTGCTTGATTTGCAGAGCAATGGATCTGCTGCTGCCAAACAGTTTTTCGCATCCTGTTACATCAAGGAATGCCTCATCAATCGATAATGGTTCGATCACTGGAGAATAACGCTCCAAAATGCGAAATAGCTGTTTTGATACAGCGACATATTTTTTGCGATCTACAGGAAGAAAGATTCCGTTAGGACAGAGGCGCTTCGCCTGAACTGTCGGCATGGCAGAATGCACGCCAAATCTTCGTGCTTCATAAGAGCATGTTGCAACAACCCCCCGCTCCTTGATGGATCCTCCTACAATGACAGGTTTTCCACGCAATTCAGGGTGATCCCGTTGCTCAATCGAAGCAAAGAATGCGTCCATATCTAAATGAAGGATGGTTCGCAATGATTGCATTGTTATACTCTCCGATCCGAACGTATGTTTCTTTTTAGAATACCATAGTTTCCGTTTTGGAAATAGTCGTTGCTGCCGCAGCAATCAGCTTGACAGGCAATGTGCCGACTCTGCGGGAATTACTTGAATGATTATGCGTCAACATTGGCAATAGCAATTCTTATGTTTTTAGACTTGAATGTGGTTTTTCGTAATAGTATATGGAAGCATATGCGAGATTTATTTATATTGACTGATTATCAGTGAAATAATTTGTGTTATTTCAGATATGTGAATAATTTTGTTCTTAAATTGTATTTGTGAAGTATATATGGAACGTGATATGATAACACCTGTCGCCGCAATGGACGGTGAAAACAATCGACAGAATGCAAGTGATGAAATGCGAAAAATTACCTGTTGATTTGAAATTTCGAATATGATAAATTATAAAAACGTCACTGCTTTGGCTGTGTCGGAATGATTTAAGAAGTTCCTTGAAAACTAAACAAGTGCAGGGAGTTATATATGTAACTCCTGTCATTAGTCAGCAATGATTCTGACAGGGTAAAAACTTTCATTTGAGAGTTTGATCCTGGCTCAGGACGAACGCTGGCGGCGTGCCTAATACATGCAAGTCGCGCGGACGATGCAAAGCTTGCTTTGCATCGTTAGCGGCGGACGGGTGAGTAACACGTGGGCAACCTGCCGAATCGTTTGGGATAACACCCGGAAACGGGTGCTAATACCGGATAGTTTCTTCCTTCGCATGAAGGGAGACGGAAAGGTCCGTTCGGACCGCGATTCGATGGGCCCGCGGCGCATTAGCTAGTTGGTGGGGTAACGGCTCACCAAGGCGACGATGCGTAGCCGACCTGAGAGGGTGACCGGCCACACTGGGACTGAGACACGGCCCAGACTCCTACGGGAGGCAGCAGTAGGGAATCTTCCGCAATGGGCGCAAGCCTGACGGAGCAACGCCGCGTGAGTGATGAAGGCCTTCGGGTTGTAAAACTCTGTCTTCGGAGACGAACCCGTACGGGAGGAAATGCCCGTGCGTTGACGGTATCCGAGGAGGAAGCCCCGGCTAACTACGTGCCAGCAGCCGCGGTAATACGTAGGGGGCAAGCGTTGTCCGGAATCACTGGGCGTAAAGCGCGCGCAGGCGGCATTTCACGTCTGGGGTGAAAGTCCAGAGCTCAACTCTGGGATGGCCTTGGAAACGGGAGTGCTTGAGCGTCGGAGAGGTAAGGGGAATTCCACGTGTAGCGGTGAAATGCGTAGAGATGTGGAGGAACACCAGTGGCGAAGGCGCCTTACTGGCCGATTGCTGACGCTGAGGCGCGAAAGCGTGGGGAGCAAACAGGATTAGATACCCTGGTAGTCCACGCCGTAAACGATGAGTGCTAGGTGTTGGAGGGTACCACCTCCAGTGCCGAAGCTAACGCATTAAGCACTCCGCCTGGGGAGTACGGTCGCAAGACTGAAACTCAAAGGAATTGACGGGGGCCCGCACAAGCAGTGGAGCATGTGGTTTAATTCGAAGCAACGCGAAGAACCTTACCAGGTCTTGACATCCCGCTGACCGGTGTAGCGATACACCTTCCCTTCGGGGCAGCGGTGACAGGTGGTGCATGGTTGTCGTCAGCTCGTGTCGTGAGATGTTGGGTTAAGTCCCGCAACGAGCGCAACCCTTGATCTGTGTTGCCAGCATTCAGTTGGGCACTCACAGGTGACTGCCGGCGACAAGCCGGAGGAAGGCGGGGATGACGTCAAATCATCATGCCCCTTATGACCTGGGCTACACACGTGCTACAATGGGCGGTACAACGGGATGCGAAGCCGCAAGGCGGAGCCAACCCCTGAAAACCGTTCACAGTTCGGATTGCAGGCTGCAACCCGCCTGCATGAAGCCGGAATTGCTAGTAATCGCGGATCAGCATGCCGCGGTGAATCCGTTCCCGGGCCTTGTACACACCGCCCGTCACACCACGAGAGTTGGCAACACCCGAAGTCGGTGGGGCAACCGCAAGGGGCCAGCCGCCGAAGGTGGGGTCGATGATTGGGGTGAAGTCGTAACAAGGTAGCCGTATCGGAAGGTGCGGCTGGATCACCTCCTTTCTAAGGAATATAAGTCCCTTATGGGGATGCGAAAAAGAATGTTTGTGTTACACGGACATTGCCCTGCACTTGGTTAGTTTTGAGGGAACCTCCCTCAACTGGAAACATCTGATGGTTGCATCGCTGGATGCAGCGTATTAAGTTGGATTTCCTGCTTCCGCAAGGAAGCGTGAATATGGAATGGCTTTTTTATGTACTTTGTTCTTGATGTTCTTTGAAAACTGGATAGCGAATTCTATCGTATACAGGATGAATACAATGCGTGGTAACTGCGCAAGCAGTACACAATTTCATCAAATGTTTTACCCGAGCGCTTAACGATTTTTGGTATGCATGTTTCATTTGCCGCCAAACTGCGACTCGCTAGCGGCGAGAAGTGCTAGGAAGAGATTTCGTGAAGAAGTGAGCATAATGGAATTATGTGAACGATGAACGAAAGATCTGACAACGCAATTCGAAGCCGATAGGTAGAGTCGCCTAGGTTAAGTTAGTAAGGGCGCATGGTGGATGCCTAGGTGCCAGGTGCCGATGAAGGACGGAGCGAACGCCGAAACGCCCCGGGGAGCTGTAAGCAAGCGTTGATCCGGGGATCTCCGAATGGGGCAACCCCCTGCGGTTCATACCGCAGGATTCCGATCTGAATCCATAGGGTCGGAAAGGTACACCAGGGGAACTGAAACATCTAAGTACCCTGAGGAAAAGAAAACAACAGTGATTCCCTAAGTAGCGGCGAGCGAACGGGGAATAGCCCAAACCGCACATGCTTGCATGTGCGGGGTTGCGGGGCGTCTCATACGAAGTTATCAATCCATTGGGTAGGAGAACGGCCTGGAACGGCCGATCGCAGAGGGTGACAATCCCGTATCTGAAACCAAATGGACTTCGAGACGAACCCCAAGTACCGCGGGACACGTGAAATCCCGTGGGAATCCGGGAGGACCACCTCCTAAGGCTAAATACACCCTGGCAACCGATAGTGAACCAGTACCGTGAGGGAAAGGTGAAAAGCACCCCGGGAGGGGAGTGAAACAGAACCTGAAACCATGTGCCTACAATCAGTCGGAGGGCCATACCACCCCAAAAAGTATTACTTTTCGGGGACCCCGGTTAGCCTGACGGCGTGCCTTTTGTAGAATGAACCGGCGAGTGATGGTCGCAAGCGAGGTTAAAGCGAGAAGCTGGAGCCGTAGCGAAAGCGCGTCTGAAAAGGGCGGCAGTTTGCGGTCATCGACCCGAAACCGGGTGATCTACCCCTGGTCAGGGTGAAGTTGCGGTAAAACGCAATGGAGGCCCGAACCCACTGACGTTGAAAAGTCAGGGGATGAACTGGGGGTAGGGGAGAAATTCCAATCGAACTCGGAGATAGCTGGTTCTCCCCGAAATAGCTTTAGGGCTAGCGTTGGAGCGAGAGGGATGGAGGTAGAGCACTGATTGGGCTAGGGGCCTGTCCAAGGTTACCGAACTCAGTCAAACTCCGAATGCCGTTTCCTTATCTCCAGCAGTCAGACTACGAGTGCTAAGATCCGTGGTCAAAAGGGAAACAGCCCAGACCATCAGCTAAGGTCCCCAAGTTCCGGTTAAGTGGGAAACGATGTGGCGGTGCACAGACAACCAGGATGTTGGCTTAGAAGCAGCCACCATTGAAAGAGTGCGTAATAGCTCACTGGTCGAGTGACGCTGCGCGGAAAATGTAACGGGGCTAAACCGGACACCGAAGCTATGGATGTGCGCTTTGCGCACGTGGTAGGGGAGCGTTCTCAGCGAGTGGAAGTCAGACCGGAAGGTCTGGTGGATGGCTGAGAAGTGAGAATGCCGGTATAAGTAGCGAAAAGACAGGTGAGAATCCTGTCCACCGAAAGCCTAAGGGTTCCTGGGGAAGGCTCGTCCTCCCAGGGTTAGTCGGGACCTAAGCCGAGGCCGAAAGGCGTAGGCGATGGACAACTGGTGGAAATTCCAGTACCACCATGTCACCGTTTGAGCAATGGAGTGACGCAGGAGGATAGGGTGAGCGGCCTGTTGGATGGCCGTGCAAGCAGCAAGGCTGGGAGATTGGCAAATCCGTCTTCCATACGGTCAAGCTGTGATGCCGAGCGAAATTGTAGTAGCGAAGTCCCTGATTTCACACTGCCAAGAAAAGCTTCTAGCGAGGGGACCGGTGCCCGTACCGCAAACCGACACAGGTAGGCGAGGAGAGAATCCTCAGGTGCGCGGGAAAACTCTCGTTAAGGAACTCGGCAAAATGGCCCCGTAACTTCGGGAGAAGGGGCGCTCTGGTAGGGTGTTCTTTACGAATGCCTGAGAGAGCCGCAGTGAAAAGGCCCAAGCGACTGTTTAGCAAAAACACAGGTCTCTGCTAAGCCGAAAGGCGATGTATAGGGGCTGACGCCTGCCCGGTGCTGGAAGGTTAAGAGGAGGGGTTATCCCTTGCGGGAGAAGCTCTGAATTGAAGCCCCAGTAAACGGCGGCCGTAACTATAACGGTCCTAAGGTAGCGAAATTCCTTGTCAGGTAAGTTCTGACCCGCACGAATGGCGTAACGACTTGGGCGCTGTCTCAACGAGAGACCCGGTGAAATTGTAGTACCTGTGAAGATGCAGGTTACCCGTGGCTAGACGGAAAGACCCCGTGGAGCTTGACTGTAGCTTGATATGGAAGTTGGGTACTTCATGTACAGGATAGGTGGGAGACTGCGAAGCCAGGGCGCCAGCCTTGGCGGAGTCAATCTTGGGATACCACCCTTGAAGTATCCGGCTTCTAACTCGACACCCTGAAGCGGGTGTGAGGACAATGTCAGGTGGGCAGTTTGACTGGGGCGGTCGCCTCCCAAAGGGTAACGGAGGCGCCCAAGGGTTCCCTCAGCGCGGTTGGAAATCGCGCGGCGAGTGCAAAGGCAAAAGGGAGCTTGACTGCGAGACTTACAAGTCGAGCAGGGACGAAAGTCGGGCTTAGTGATCCGGCGGTGCCGAGTGGAAGGGCCGTCGCTCAACGGATAAAAGCTACCCCGGGGATAACAGGCTTATCTCCCCCAAGAGTCCACATCGACGGGGAGGTTTGGCACCTCGATGTCGGCTCATCGCATCCTGGGGCTGAAGTCGGTCCCAAGGGTTGGGCTGTTCGCCCATTAAAGCGGTACGCGAGCTGGGTTCAGAACGTCGTGAGACAGTTCGGTCCCTATCTGCCGCGGGCGCAGGAAATTTGAGAAGTGCTGTCCTTAGTACGAGAGGACCGGGATGGACCGACCGCTGGTGTCTCAGTTGTGGTGCCAACTGCATCGCTGAGTAGCCAAGTCGGGACGGGATAAGCGCTGAAAGCATCTAAGCGCGAAGCCCGCTTCAAGATGAGATTTCCCACTAGGAAGCTAGGTAAGACCCCATGAAGAAGACATGGTTGATAGGTCTGGAGTGTACGTGTGGCGACACATTGAGCTGACAGATACTAATCGGTCGAGGACTTAACCTATACGATAAGGTATAAGTGCGCAAAGGGTACGGTAGAATTCGCATCCGGTTTTGAAAGAACATCTTTCATATTGAGTCGAAGCGCTTCAATAAATGATTCGCTAGAAGCGAGAAGTGCAAGGAATGACCGGAGCAAGTGAAGGAGCGTACGGTATTGGTACGTGACTTAAGCGAGTGATGGGAAATGACACAGCAATTCGAAGCTTATAGTAGAATCAGATGTCTGGTGATGATGGCAGAGGGGATACACACGTACCCATCCCGAACACGACCGTTAAGCCCTCTAGCGCCGATGGTACTTGGAACGCAGGTTCCTGGGAGAGTAGGACGTTGCCAGGCTATTTTTATATTTGAAAATCATTCGGTGAAAAAAGTGGTTTCAATGAAATTCAATCTTTATTGCGACTGTAGCTCAGAGGGAGAGCACCACCTTGACACGGTGGGGGCCACAGGTTCGATTCCTGTCAGTCGCACCATACTTGAATAACCTGGATATATCAACGGTTTTTACGTAGGCTGGACGAGGGCAAAGCATTTCAGAGTGTTGCTTCCGTACAGTACACGGTGTCGGTACAAATAAACGCTTCGTCATTCGATACATTTGAACTGATAGAAGCGTTTTTTATTTTGTAGATAGACGAATCGGAATCTAGTATTGTTTTCGAATAAAAAACCGAAAAGTATTGCCGATGTCAGTATTTGAACATCCTTTAAGAGTATATTCTGTTTTACGCCCGGTTTGTTTCATGTCGAAACCCTGGCATGATGTACTTTCTTTCCCTTTATTTAAACCATTGAACCCGTCCCTTGAGTTATCGAACGTATAGTCAACAGTTTTACCATTAAAGTTCAACTCATAAAAAATGGGGTCACCTTCTGTCGTGTAAGCAGTAATGCGAATTTTATCTTTCTTATTGCTCGTAACATTCGATAAAAATTTCTCAAATTTGCTGAAGTTAATTATCTTGCCATGAACATCAACTACATCCCCGTTTTTAACAGCAATATCGGAAGGATACAAACTTTTATCTGTTGTTTTGGTCGAACTATTTGTGCTGCATCCAGTCAATGATATTCCAACAATGGTAAATAAGATCAAAGCAACAAACTTCTTCATTTATACCACATCCCATTTTAGAATCCTATAGAACCCTATATTTTATTGACGTTCAAAAAAATCAAAATGTTACCCGTTGTATCTGTAACGATTGATTATAAGAAATTGTGTGTATTTTGGTTGAGAAATGAATATTTTAAAAAGTCAATAAAAATGGAGATGAATTTGTTTAAAGTTTTTATATATACAATTTTATATATTGGCGTTATAATAACGTCATATAATTTTTCCGTTATAATAAAAATTGCAAGATACTATTTTATAAAATTAGGAGGCAAACAAATGGTCAAGCTGATTGCAATTTACCGTAAACCTGAGAATATTCAGGAATTTGATCAACATTATTCAGAAATCCATACTCCACTTGCGAAAAAAATGCCAGGTCTGATTAAATTAGAGATTAACAAGATATATGGAGCACCTACAGGCGAAAGTGATCTTTGTTTAATTGCCGAAATGTATTTTGAAAATCATGATGCCTTGATGCAAGCGTTATCATCTCCGGAAGGACGCGCGGCAGGCAAGGATTTGATGGGATTTGCGGGGAAAATTGTTTCGATGCATTTTGCTGAAGTTTTATAAAGTGGGCAGATTGAAATATGACACAATATCCGAATGATATTCCGAATGATATTGAGATACACAAACGATATTACAATGAAATATGTGAAAAATTAAAACAAGACCCTTATGCAAACTCCCTCGGGATCCGATTGGTGGAAGTTGGTCAAGGTTCCGCCATTGCCGAAATAGAGATAACGGATCAAATGCTGAACGCACATGGAACGACACACGGTGCAGTGATTTTTGCATTAGCTGATTTTGTTTTCGCTGTGGCGAGCAACTCGTATGGAAAAACATCCGTTGCTTTGTCCATGAATATCGGTTTTCTGTCCGCAAGTTCCAAAGGATCGATTTTACGGGCAATTGCAGTGGAGGAGAAGCGAAACAACCGTACCGCATGGTACCAAATTCATGTGACAAATGGAGAAGAACTAGTTGCCGTATTGGGTGCATTAGCGTATCGCAAGAACAATTACTTTGTAACGTTGGAAACGAAAGATTCTTGATACTTGAAAACAATCGGTTTGTCTCGAAAATCATGTGAGCCAAAAACTGCAACATGAAAAACAGGAATGGAAAGGACCTCCTTTCTGTTCTTTTCATATGGGGGATATCCATGACAAATAAAATGATTGAAAAAAATGAAATTGTAAATCGATTTAATGATTATTTGGGTATTGAATTTCTTGGCTTGGAT
Organism: Fodinisporobacter ferrooxydans; assembly: GCF_022818495.1. Taxonomy (GTDB): domain Bacteria; phylum Bacillota; class Bacilli; order Tumebacillales; family MYW30-H2; genus Fodinisporobacter; species Fodinisporobacter ferrooxydans. The sequence continues at coordinate 2,110,822 of NZ_CP089291.1, forward strand.
GAATTCGGTTGCAAAGCTATGATAAGGATTCGGCCTGAATTAATGAATAGTATCGAAGGTATGGTTCATGGCGGTGTTACCAGTGCATTAGCGGATGTAGTCATGGGACATGGGGCGGCTCCACCAATAAATGGCTTGCAGCAATGTGTAACTGTCGAAAATAAAATGAATTATCTTTCACCTGCCAAGGGAAGTGTTTTGTTCGCAGAGTCGAAGGTTATCAAGCGAGGCGGAACATTGATTATCATGGAAGCGCAAGTGACAACGGATCATGGCGAACTTGTCGCGATTGCTACAGGGACGTATGCTCGAGTCAAGAAATCAGACTGACTCATTGTAGTAAGGAATCAGCCAATATTAAGTAATAATCGGAACACAGATAAAAATTTGCATATTTGAGGTGAGGATATGGAGCAAGAATCCATTGTTTTTGAACAGACCGGGCGATAGATTGTGGAGCCAATGCAGATTTGTAAACCGGGATGGATCTTGAAGTGAATGCGTATGAAGTAATCATTCCGACAAAAGATCGTTTGGAAGCATTGGAAGCGTTCAGGGAAAAGCGGGCACCAGTTTTTAAAGGCGAATGACATTAATATAATATTGCGTTTTTAATACGTTATATATAATATATGTAATATAAAAGATAATATTTTTAAGAAAAGATTTTTTATAAAGGTTTTGGATCATTTGTTCCATCTGGTTCAGTAGTTTGAAAGCGATTCCAAAATTAAAAAAGATTGGATGGGGTACTATGATATTCGATGTTGAAATGGAGACAATGCAGCGAGAAGAACTTAGCAAGATCCAATTGGAACGATTAAAACATGTAGTGAAAGGAGCGTATGAGAATGTTTCGTTTCATAAAAAAGCATTTGACGATGCAGGGATCCGTCCAGATGATGTTCAGTCTCTGGAAGATTTAAAAAGACTTCCTACAATGAAAAAGTCGGATCTCCGTGAAAATTATCCATTCGGATTATTCGCTGTAGATAAAAGCAAAATCGTACGAATTCACGGTTCATCCGGAACCAAAGGAAAACCGACGGTTGTGGGATATACAAAAAAAGATATCGAAAACTGGGCGGAGATCGTTGCCAGAGCGATCTGTTGTGCGGGTGGCCAACCTGGGGATATTTTTCATAATGCATATGGATATGGGTTGTTTACAGGTGGACTCGGTTTACATTATGGTATTGAGCATTTGGGTGCGATTGCAGTTCCGGTTTCCGGTGGAAACACATCGAGGCAAATTACGTTAATCCAAGATTTTCAACCGCGAGGAATTGCGGGTACCCCATCTTATATTTTAAACATCGCAGAAGAAATGCGGAAGATGGGAATGGATCCCCGTACAACAAGTATGGAGTACGGTATATTCGGTGCAGAACCATGGTCGGAAGAATTGCGGGCACAGTTGGAAGAAGAGTTTGATATCAAGGCAATCGATATTTACGGTTTAAGCGAAGTTATGGGGCCGGGTGTTTCGATTGAATGTCATGAAGCACAGAATGGCCTGCATATTGCTGAAGACCATTTTCTGGCGGAAATTATCGACCCCAAAACAGGTGAAGTTCTTCCGTATGGTCAAGAAGGTGAATTGGTTTTTACGTCTTTAACAAAAGAAGCGTTTCCGGTGATACGCTATCGTACAGGAGATATCGCTGCATTGAATCCGGAACCATGCAAATGTGGTCGAACTATGATTCGGATGTCGCGGATTAAGGGTCGGGTAGATGATATGTTAATCATTCGCGGCGTCAATGTTTTCCCGACGGAAATTGAAAACGTTTTATTGAGCTTTCGGGAACTTGCGCCTTCTTATCAAGTAGTCATTGAACGGAACGGTGCGCTTGACCGCTTTGAAATTCATTGTGAAATCACGCCCGAATTTTTGCGACGGTTGGAATATGCGGAACGCCTGGAGGACACAAAAGATGTGGCTATTTTACTGAGAAAAATATCACATGAAATTAAGAACGCACTGGGCGTATCGGTTATTCTCCGGATCCATAAACCATATACGATTCCTCGCAGTGACAGCAAAGCAGTTCGAATCGTAGATAATCGTCATAAATAAAGTAACGGCGTCATTGTATCGAAAAAAGACAACTGGATGAAACAAGCAACTGGAATATGAATCAGATGGATCTGCCGGAGAGAGGGGAAATGGAATGTCCTATCACTATATAAAAGTTTTGGTTCAAGATAGGATCGGGATTGTAACTTTGCATCGTCCGGAAGTATTGAATGCCTTAAATCTCCAGCTAGTGTATGAGCTTGTGACTGAACTGGAACGAATAGAGACAGATGATTCGATCCGTGTCATCATTTTGACAGGAAACGAGAAAGCGTTTGCTGCCGGCGCTGATATATCGGAAATGGCCGGTGAAGAAGCCATCCCCATGTTATTAAAGGATCAGTTTGTAGTTTGGGATCGGATCGCCAAGATTTCGAAACCGATCATAGCTGCTGTAAGCGGATTTGTACTGGGAGGCGGCTGTGAGCTCATGATGAATTGTGATATGATCATCGCTTCCGAAACCACACGCATCGGGCAACCAGAAATTCAGTTGGGTGTGATGCCTGGCGCCGGCGGTACGCAACGATTGACAAAAGCCGTTGGGAAAGTAAAGGCAATGGAAATGTTGCTGACGGGTGAACACATTACGGCTGAAGAAGCATTGAAGTTTGGACTGATCAATAAAGTTGTTCCTGTTGAAATGTATTTTAAAGAAGCGTTGCGCATGGCGCAACAAATCGCACTGCAGCCGCCAGTCGCTGTGCGTCTGATTAAAAAATCAGTGTTAAAGGCTTTCGATACTTCATTGGCTGAAGGGTTGGATTATGAACGAAATTGCTTTTACCTTTTATTTTCCAGTGAAGATAAAGAGGAGGGCATGAATGCATTTTTGCAAAAACGAAAACCAAAATTCACAGGTCGATAGGAGATGTGAGTATGTACGAAGCTATCGTATTTGAAGTTTCTGCTGGTATTGCCACAATTGCGCTAAATCGGCCGGGTACTTTTAATGCTTTTACAGAACAAATGATTAAGGAAATGATCGATGCACTAAAAAAGGCGGGTAAAGATCCAAATGTGCGCTGTGTGGTCTTGACGGGAACGGGAAGAGCATTTAGCGCGGGGCAGGATTTGGGGGAAGTGCAAGCGGGGCCCATAGATTTTGGAGCATTTTTGCGCGAACGATACAATCCGATGATTCTGCAATTACAAAAGACGGAGAAACCAATCATCGCTGCAGTAAATGGTGTTGCTGCAGGAGCGGGCATGAGTCTGGCATTGGCTTGTGATATCCGTTTGGTTTCGGAACATGCAGTTTTTGTCAACGCATTTGTAAATATAGGATTGGTTCCCGATTCTGGCGGCTGTTACTTTTTGCCCAGAATTATCGGCTTGGGGAAAGCACTGGAATTGGCATTTACCGGTGAGAAGATTTCTGCGGAAGAGGCATACCGTATCGGCTTGGCCAACCGCGTATGTTCGGCTGAGAAATTTGACACAGAAGTGCTGGAATATGCCGGGAAGCTCGCTAAATTACCTACAAAAGGGATTGGCTTAATCAAGCGAACGATGTATAAATCGCTGCAAATGAGTTTGCAAGAAACATTGGAATATGAGGCGTTTGCGCAAGAGATTGCCGGAAACACGGATGACCACAAAGAGGGTGTGGAAGCGTTTTTTCAAAAACGCAAACCAGTCTTTCAAGGCAGATAGATGTTAAGTCAAAGAAAGAAACTATGACTTTATGACGGGAGGGAACGGTTTGGCGAACGATCCGATTGGTGTAATTGGCGCCGGCACGATGGGAGCTGGAATTGCCCTTGTTTGCGCGAAAATGGGCTATCAAGTACTGTTGTTGGATGCCGATCCGGTGGTTTTGGAAAAGGCGCAAGAGTATTTTTTATCCACTCTATCAAGAGATGTAGAGAAAGGTAGACTTACGAAAACACAGAAAGAAGAAACATTGCGGCAACTGCTTCCTGTGCAGGAAATGGAATTGCTGCGCGATTGTGACATCGTAATCGAGGCAGTTTCAGAACGACTTGAGTTAAAAAAGTCGATTTTTCGCTCTTTGACGGAAGTTTGCCGTGATACTGCGCTGCTCTGCACAAATACATCCTCCCTTTCCATTACTGAAATTGCAGGCGGATTGCCGCATCCGGAACGAATCATCGGCTTGCATTTCTTCAATCCGGCACCTGTGATGCCGCTTGTTGAAGTCATCAGCGGGAAAAAGTCGAGCAGCAAAAACGTTGAAAAGGTGTTTCAATTCGCAAAAGAATTGGGGAAGATTCCGGTTCTTGCCAGTGATTCACCAGGTTTCATCGTGAACCGGGTTGCCCGGCCCTATTATAATGAAGCTTTGCGAATCCTTAGTGATCGCATGGCTTCCGTAGAACAAATCGATCGCATTATGAAACAGGCAGGCGGATTCAAAATGGGACCGTTTGAATTGCAAGATTTGATTGGGATTGACGTGAACTTTTCCGTCACTGAATCTGTGTATTCCCACTTTTTTCACGAAGGCCGATTTAAACCAAGCCGTATCCAACAGCAGATGGTGCAGGCGGGGAATCTTGGAAAGAAGACGGGTGAGGGCTTTTATGACTATGACAAATAATGTAATAGTGTTGGCGGGAAACGGCTCACTCTATCAGGAACTGGCACAACTGTTGGAAGACAGGAACTACCAAGTCATTGATCACAAATATTACGAAATATACAAAGATCGTATACGATTCGCTGTTGAAGTAACAAATGTGGATCTGCAAATGAAAAAAGCAGGTATACAAAAATTGGATCAAGTGCTGCCTGCGCATATTCCGATTCTTTCCACGTCGCTCGCGATAACTGCAACAGAAATTGCATCATGGGCTAAGTATCCCGACCGAATTTGCGGGTTTGGCACGCTGGTGCCATTGTCAGAGCGAAACCTGATTGAAATTGCTCCTGCTTTACAGACAAGCCGGGATACCATCCAAATGGCGGAGTCATTGATTCACTCACTCGGCAAAGAGGTGGAAATCGTTGACGATGAGGCGGGACTTGTCTTTCCAAGAATCCTTTCACTGATTATCAATGAAGCTGCATTTACTGTCATGGAAGGGACGGCAACGCCCGGCGATATCGACATTGCCATGAAAAAGGGGACGAATTATCCATACGGACCACTCGAATGGGCGGATCGTATTGGACTGGATGAAGTGTATGCCATTGTCCAAGGCCTTCATAAAAATCTGGCGGAAGAACGTTACCGGCCTGCACCTCTGTTGCGGAAAAAAGTATTGGCTGGGATGGTAGGTGTCCGAAATGGCCAGGGGTTTTACACATATGAAAAACCGGGAGTTTGATTTCAATGAAAATACGACAAAGAGAAGTGTATATTGCTTCCGCGATACGTACGCCAATTGGCAAACTCGGCGGAAGTTTGAAAGATGTTCCCATCGATGAATTATCATCGATTGTATTGAGAGGCGCTATTGAGCGTGCGCAAATTCCAGATGATGCAGTTGATGGTGTCATTATGGGGAATGTCATCTCAGCCGGCCCTTTTATTAATATCGCAAGAGTAGGATTGTTGAAAGCCGGGCTGCCGGAAAGTGTACCGGGTTTAACTGTGAATCGCGTTTGTGCATCTGGACTGGAAGCAATCAATTTGGCTGCCCAATCGATCCAAGGAGGCCACGCCGATGTCATGTTGGCGGGAGGTGTAGAAAATCTCACTCGCTCACCGTATATCTTGGAAAAATTCTCTCAACCCTATCAAAGAGGTCCGCAAACATTGATGGAATCATTCGGAGGACCGCGTTCTGCACCTGTATCGATTTATGGCGATTTAACAATGGGAGATACTGCGGAAAATGTGGCGGAACAATATCAAGTCAGCCGCGAAGATCAGGATTTGTTTGCTGTTGAGAGTCACCGCAGAGCTGTCAATGCCATTGATCATGGATTATTCAAGGAAGAAATCATTCCTGTTGCAATTCCGAATCCAAAGGGACAACCGATTCATTTCACTACGGATGAACATCCACGCCAAAATACAACGCTTGCATCCATTGGAAAACTAAAGCCTGCTTTCCGGAAAAACGGAACAGTTACGGCTGCTAACTCGTCAGGCATCAATGACGGTGCTGCAGCGGTTGTATTAATGAATGAAAAGAAACTGAATCAATTTAACATTCAACCATTAGGAAGAATGGTTCATTTTGTTTGTGCCGGTGTGGACCCGAGGATTATGGGGATGGGGCCGGTAGTCGCGATTCGGAAGCTTCTACAGGAAACTGACATGACAATTGAAGATATTGACTTGTTTGAATTGAACGAGGCGTTTGCTTCCCAGTCATTGGCTTGTATTCGTGAACTTGGCTTGTCGATGGATAAGACGAACGTCAACGGCGGTGCGATCGCCCTGGGTCACCCTTTGGGCTGTAGTGGCGCACGCTTGTTTGGAACGATTTTATATGAGCTTCGCCGCCGCAACAAACGATATGGAGTCGTTTCGTTATGCATCGGAGGCGGTCAAGGCTTGGCAACATTGGTCGAAGCCTTATAAAAGGGATCAGGGATTTTGGGAGTTTACTATGGAGGTGTTTTGCAATGGGGATGCCGGTGATTGTAGATGCTGTGCGTACAGCAATTGGGCGTTACGGCGGAGCTTTGAAAGATGTGCGGCCGGATGATTTAGGGGCGGTTGTCATCAACAAATTGTTACAGAGAAATCCGATCGATTCGCGATTCATCGATGATGTGATCGTTGGGTGTGCGAATCAGGCTGGAGAAGATAATCGAAACGTGGCCAGAATGTCTTCGTTGCTTGCCGGTTTGCCCGTTGAAGTTCCTGGTGTAACGGTAAACCGGCTGTGCGGTTCCGGATTGGAGGCTGTCAATCAGAGTGCGCATGCCATTGCTGCCGGAAGCGGACAGGTATATATCGCGGGGGGAGTGGAAAGCATGACGCGTTCCCCGCTTGTCATGATGAAACCGGAGACGGCATACCAGCGTGGAAACCGGCAATTGTCTGATACCACAATCGGATGGAGACTGGTAAATGATACGTTGGCAGCCATGTACCCACCCATCAGTCTTGGCGAAACTGCGGAAAATGTGGCGGAACAATACGGAATCAGCCGCCAATCCCAAGATGAATTTGCTCTATCCAGCCAGCAGAAGTATGCATTAGCATTAGCGGAAAATAAATTTGAAGACGAAATCGTGTCTGTAGAAACTCCCGGGAAAAAAGGGGAAATTACCGTTTTTAAAAGTGATGAAAATCCGCGGCCGCAAACGACTGTCGAACAGTTGGGGAAACTCAAGCCGGCGTTCAAACCGGGTGGAACGGTTACCGCTGGAAATTCTTCAGGGATCAATGACGGTGCTGCAGCTTTATTGGTAATGGAACTTGACACTGCTTTACAATTAGGTTTCCGGCCAAGAGCAAAGATCGTAGCTTCTGCGGTCGCTGGAGTCGATCCATCTGTTATGGGCATGGGTCCTGTTCCGGCAACACACAAAGTATTGAAAAAAGCGGGATTAAAAATTGAAGATATCGACCTGTTTGAAATCAACGAAGCGTTTGCTGCGCAGGCATTGGCATGCATGCAAGAACTGAATATTCCGTTTGACCGGGTAAACGTCAATGGTGGTGCGATTGCAATCGGACATCCTCTTGGGTGTAGCGGCGCTCGAATCGTTACAACATTGCTGTATGAAATGGAGCGTAGAAAGGCGCGCTATGGCTTAGCCACGATGTGCATTGGCGTAGGCCAGGGCATTGCCACGATTATTGAGCGGATGTAAGGAGACTGTTATGAAATCAAGCATGCAACCGGGCATGTTCGAAGAGCTTTTGGTGATCGTCAATAACAAAGCAGCCACGACCTGGCATCATGGCTGCTTTGTTATTGACGATAGCTTTTCTGTCTTCTATACTTGAAGAACTGACAAATATAAAACGCTTGCAGTATTTTTCGTCATGCTTATGTAAATGCCACATATGAAGCGTAATAGGTTAATAAAGACTGTAAATTACATGTAATTTGAATGATCAGGAAAATAGTGCGTATTGGAGCTGAATTTCATGAAACCACAATCGATGCTCTTTACGATATATGGTGAGTATGTACGTCATTATGGCGGAGAGATTTGGGTAGGCAGTTTGACCCGTTTGATGGGGGAATTCGGACTATCGGAACAGGCGGTGCGGGCAGCGATTTCACGAATGTTGAAACAAGGGTGGCTAGTTTCCAGAAAAGTAGGAAATCGCGGGTATTACGCGATGTCTCCGCGTGGACAAAAGCGTTTGGATGAAGCGGCTGCCAGAATTTACAGACAGGATTCACAGGTATGGAATGGAACCTGGTGTATGGTCAGTTATAATATACCTGAAGAACGCAGACAGTTAAGGGATCAGTTGCGCAAAGAATTGTCCTGGATGGGGTTCGGCATGTTGTCTACGAGTACCTGGATCAGTCCGAACGATTTGGCTGATAGAGTCAGAGAAATAACGGTTACTTATGAAATAACCGATTATGTAGAAATTTTTAACTGCCAGCATCTGGGGTGGAGTCATCCTGGGGACTTGGTTGAGAAATGCTGGAACATAGATGAAATGAATCAGGCGTATCAAGAATTTATTGAAATTTATCGACCACAGTATGAAGACATATTGCAGAAAATTCAAAATGGGCAGGAAATACCGGACAATTATTGCTTTGTCGAGAAAACAAAACTGGTTCACGAATATCGCAAATTTTTGTTTATCGACCCTGACTTTCCGAAGGAACTTTTGCCGGATGTTTGGCTGGCAGCCGATGCGGACCAGCTTTTTCAGGATTATTATACTCTGTTGAACCCTTGTGCCAATCGTTTCTTTGATTCTGTATACGAACCTTGTCCTCTTGTAGAAGCGAATGAAGTAAACTCCTGAGGATCGATTTGTTTATCGTTTTGAATCCAAAAGGCTTCGCAAACTCCTTGTTTACGATAACAGGTGTGTTTGCCGGAGTCTTTTTTAATTTCTTATTGCGAGTTATATAACGATATGATATTATAACGTTACAAAAACGTTATACTATAATTTATATAACATAATAAAATTTAAAAATGCAGATGAAGCATCGCTTGTAACGGGAAAATTGAGAGGAGGAAAACAAATGATCGATCAAATGGAATTGCTTGACACAAAAGAGAGAGAAAAGTACGAGGAGTTTATGGAGAAAATTGAATCCAGACAAAAAATCGAAGCGGATGACTGGATGCCGGATGATTATCGGAATCAATTGATCAAATTGATCGCAATGCACGGAATCAGTGAAATCATGGGGGCATTGCCGGAGAAGGAATGGGTGCCGAAAGCTCCTACGCTGCAGCGCAAATTGGCGATCATGGCCAAAGTTCAAGACGAGATGGGGCACGGTCAGCTGTTGTTGCGAGTCGCTGAAGATTTGCTGGCGCCATTAGGGAAAACTCGTGAAGACTTAATCCTTGATTTGTTTAGCGGGAAGCTGAAGTTTCACAATGTATTTCATATGTCTGCACCAACATGGGCGGATGCCGGTGTCATCGGCTGGTTGGTGGATGGTGCAGCAATTATTACACAAACGATGTCATTGGACACATCCTATGCTCCTTATGCACGCGCTCTGCACAGGATTTGCCAAGAAGAGAAATTCCATGCACAGCACGGTGAGAGCATCATTTTAAGCCTTGCAGAGGGCACACCTGCGCAACGGCAAATGCTCCAGGAAGCGATCAATCGTTGGTGGCCGGCGTTGCTTATGTTTTTTGGTCCGCCGGAAAATGGAACCATCTCCAGCAATCAAGAATTGAACATGAAGTACAAAATTCGCACCAAAACGAATGAAGAATTGCGACAAATATTTTTTGACAAGTATGTCACCCGGATTTTCCATCTTGGTTTGACACTCCCGGATGAAACGGTTCACTACGATCAAGCAGAAAGCCGTTGGAACTATCGGCAGCCGGACTGGGAAGAGTTTAAACAAATCGTCAGGGGTAACGGACCGCGTTCTGCAGCAAGACTGCAGTTGAGAAAAATTTCATACGAAGATGCGCAATGGGTGCGTGATGCATTACTGGCGAATCAACGTAAGGCGATTTAAGGCGAGGGGGTTAGAGAATGAACGGGCAAGAACAAGAAAAGCAAGTATTTGATATTTATGAGGTATTTAGTCAAAAGACGTTCAAATCAAGTTTTGAACACCAGTTCAGTTTATTGGCCCCGAATCATGAGGTCGCAATGGCGATGGCGCGAGAAAACTTTTTGCGACGGGAACCTTGCGTGAATATGTGGGTCGTAAAAAGAGAGGATATCTACGTATTGCCCCCGGAAGAACGAAAATATTTAGACAAGCTGGATAACAAGGAGTATCGGGAAACAAAAGGATACGGATATCTGGCGGCAAAATGGAAGTTTTATCGGGAGCAATTTGAAAGCGAATACAAGCGGACGGAATGAGGGATATGCAGACATGGCAAATATCAGACAATTTGAGAATGCGGTAGAGGCTAAAAAAGATCAGGAGTACTTGGAAGCGTTAAACGAATTATTGTTTCAATTGGCGGATGACGATTTTATTTTGGCGTATCGAGGTTCGGAATGGTTGGGACTTGCTCCGCATATCGAAGAAGACGTGGCTTTTTCATCCATGTCGCAAGATACGATGGGGCATGCGGTGATGTTTTACGGCATGTTGGAACAATTAGGAGCAGGCAAGGCTGACGATCTTTCACAGCTCCGATCCGCGACAGATTTTCGCAACGCCGTACTGGTAGAGCGTAAAAACGGAACGGGGCATTACATGGAGGAACCGCACTATGATTGGGCATATGCGATCGTACGTTGGTTTTTCTACGGATTATTTAAACAAGTACGGCTCGAATCCCTGACCCATTCTTCGTACTTGCCATTGGTTCAGGTTTCAAAGAAAATTCTGACAGAACATCGATACCATTTGTATCATTTGCAAGTTTGGATGAACCAATTGGCGAACAGCACAGCGGAAGCGCGTAAACGCTTATCAATTGCCATAGAAAAAGTATGGGCTGATGTGGGTGGCGTATTTCTGCTTGGTCCAAAAGCCTCTGAAATTGTTGGATTTGGATTGCTTGAAGGGGAAGATTTGTTGACACAACGTTGGATTGAGCGGGCAAAAAAAGCTTTTGATGACTACAAAATATCATGGATTGGCAAGCCTGACGTGTCGGAATGGAATGGCCGCAATGGACAGCATTCGGCGGAGCTTGCCGAGGCGGTTGCCACATTATCCGAGGTATATCGTCTGGATCCTACAGCCGGATGGTAAAGGAGGGAATCCAAATGGCGGAACAGTATATGGAAGCATCTACACAAACGGAAACATCGATACAAACGGCAATCTGGGAATGCCTACAGGAAGTGAAAGATCCTGAAATACCCGCCATCAGTATGGTGGAAATGGGGATGATCGGCAATGTCCGGAATGAAGATGGTGTTGTCACAATCGATGTATTGCCCACCTTCGTAGGATGTCCGGCTTTGCAAATCATAAAAAACAACATTGCTGAAAAAGTGAAAACCGTAAATGGCGTCAGAGAAGTCCGTGTCAACTTTGTGTTTGAACCGGCATGGTCATCCGATCGAATCAGCGATGAGGGACGGGAAAAGTTAAAACAGTTTGGAATCGCCGCACCACCACGGAATCATCATTTCTGCGGCAAGTGGGAAGTAAAATGTCCCTATTGCGGATCACCTTATACAAAAATGGAAAATCTGTTTGGGCCCACGGCATGCCGCAGCATTTTATATTGCAATGAATGCAAAAATCCTTTTGAGGCTATGAAACCAGTATAGTGCGTTGCACAAAGATACACACAATACGGATTGGCATATGGGTCGGGGAAACACTATTTCATAAGGGGAGCTAACAAATATGGATGCAAAAATGATGTTTATTGACGGACAATGGGTAGCAGCGGTAAGCGGAGAAACGCTGGAAGTAATCAATCCTGCCACTTCCGAGCAGGTTGGTGTGGTCAGTTTCGGTGATGGAAGAGATGCAGCGAAGGCCATTGATGCCGCACATCAAGCGTTTCGAACATGGTCAAAAGCAACTGCCAGAGAACGTTCCAAGTATCTGTACAATCTTTATGAGTTGGTGCGACAGGATCGCGACAATTTAGCGGGAATCATCTCGGCTGAAATGGGAAAACCGCTGCGTGAAGCAAAAGGTGAAGTATTAGGGGCAGCAGATAATTTCATGTGGTATGCAGAAGAGGCGAAACGGGTGTATGGTGAAACAATACCATCTTCCCTTCCGAATAAACGGATCATGGTCATTCACCAACCGGTTGGCGTCGTGGCCGCGATTACCCCATGGAATTTCCCGGTAAATATGGTGGCGCGCAAGATTGCACCCGCTTTGGCGGCAGGTTGTACCGTTGTGTTGAAACCGGCTGAAAGTACTCCTTTAAGCGCGATCCGGTTGTTTGAGCTGATTGAACAAGCCGGTTTTCCGAAAGGAGTTGTCAATCTTGTCATCGGACATCCGGAATCTGTAGGGCAAGAATTTATGGAAAATACGAAAGTGCGCAAAATTGCATTTACCGGATCGACTCGTGTCGGAAAATTGCTCATGGAAGGTGCGGCAAAACATGTGAAACGAGTGAGCATGGAATTGGGTGGTCATGCTCCATTCATCATTTTTGACGATGCAAATTTAGATGCTGCCGTAGAGGGTTTATTTGAAAGCAAGTATCGTACATCCGGTCAAATGTGTATTTGTACCAATCGTCTTTATGTACATGAATCTGTTCTGGATTCCTGCACCGAAAAATTAGTGGAGCGTTTAAAACGGTCAAAGATTGGGGACGGCAGAAACAAGGATACGGAGATTGGACCGCTTGTAAATGAAAAAGGTCTCAGTAAAGTTTTGGATCATATTCAAGATGCCAAAGACAAAGGCGGATACATTGTTTATGGCGGCAACCGCTTAACCGAAGGGGAATACGCAAACGGTTTTTATGTGGAACCCACGGTTATTGTCAATATTACAAATGAAATGAAGATATATAATGAAGAAACCTTCGGACCGGTAGTTCCGATCATTCCATTTAAAGATGAAGATGAAGTAATCGAGTTGGCCAATGACTCGAATTATGGCTTGGCTGCTTATGTGTATACTCAGAACAATAGTCGTTGTTTCCGAATGGCGGAATCCTTGGAATACGGGATTGTCGGAATCAATGACGGCGCACCTACGCAAACACAAGCTCCGTTTGGCGGATTTAAAGAAAGTGGAATTGGCCGTGAGGGCGGGTATTACGCAATGGAAGGATTTCTTGAGACAAAATTTGTTTCCTTTGGCGTTTAAAAGATTTGCGTGCAATTGAGTAAACGTAAAAATGATGTATAGTCTTGACTTATGTTATTTTTATGTTAGAATTTATTACATAAACAGTGCATAAATCCTGCTGTTTATAGATGTATTCCCAAAATGGAGGCACGTGAAAGTGTGTCTCCCCCCCGAAATTTATTAATATGTAATATTATATTACGCAAAGGGGTGTTTATCGATGGAATGGTTAGATCATTTGTTTGGTGATAAAACTGTAGTGGTGATCGATGATGGGAAAAGTGAGATTCATTCGAAATCTTCGAAATCTGTGTTGAGATCCTTGCCTCCTTATGATAAGATACGAAAGACGGGGATATAGCTCAGCTGGGAGAGCGTTGCACTGGCAGTGCAAAGGTCGGCGGTTCGAGCCCGCTTATCTCCACTTCCCAATTTTTTGACGAAAAAGCGTTTTTTGATAAATGAGCGTTTGATGTATAGCGCGATACACGATGGGAAGGATAGTCAATGAATGCTTACAGATTAGATGTAGGGATTCATTGACTATTTTTTGTTGTTTGGGTATTCCAATTATAAAATCTTGCTAAGAAACGCCTTTGTCCGTTCTTCTCTTGTGTTGCTGAAGATTTGCTCAGGGGTACCTTCTTCCACTACATATCCCTGATCCATAAAGAGAATGCGGTCGCCGACTTCCCGTGCGAATCCCATTTCGTGTGTAACCACACACATGGTCATTCCCTCTTTTGCCAAATCTTTCATGACCTGAAGAACTTCCCCGACCATTTCCGGATCCAGTGCGGAGGTAGGCTCGTCAAATAACATGACTTCCGGTTTCATGGCAAGGGCGCGGGCGATCGCTACACGCTGTTGTTGACCGCCAGACAGCTGATCCGGGTAGCTGGCAGCTTTATCGGCAAGTCCCACCTTTTTTAAAAGGGAATGAGCCAATTGCTCACTTTCTTCTTTTTGCATTTTTAATACTTTTCTTGGACCAATTGTGATGTTTTCCAATACAGTTAAATGATGAAACAGATTAAAACGCTGAAATACCATGCCAACTCGCTGCCGCAATTTTGTAATGTCTGTTTTGGGATTGGTTAATTCCATGCCGACAATTGTAATCGAGCCGCCGCTAACCGTTTCCAGACCGTTCAGACAGCGTAAAAATGTACTTTTTCCACTGCCGGACGGTCCGATCACTACAACGACTTCATTTTTTTCGATATGTGCGTTGATATCTTTTAATACTTCATGATGGCCAAAGGATTTTGTCAGATTTTTAACGGCGATCAATTTGCAATCTCCTTTCCAAATAAGCAGCAAAACGAGTCAGTGCGAAGATCAGGATAAAGTAAAGAATTGCAACGCCTGCCCAGATCTGGAAAGCCTGGAATGTTTGTGCGATAATAATTTCACCGGCGTAAATCAATTCCGCGACAGAAATGACAGAGAGCAGGGAAGTATCCTTGATTGTTTGCGCAAATTGATTGACGAGCGGCGGGATCATTCGTTTAAATGCTTGCGGCAGGATAATGTAAAACATCGTTTGAAAACCATTCATTCCGATACTTTGGGCAGCTTCTTTTTGACCGCGGTCGATGGATAATATACCGGCACGTATAATTTCGGTAATATAAGCACCTTCATTAAAAGCAAGCGCACAAGTTGCCGCAACAAGCAAATATCCCTCTCCGAACCATTTGTGCAATGGCAATACTAATGGCAAACCGGAGTAGATAAACAAAATTTGTACAAGCAAAGGCGTTCCGCGAAATATCTCCACATAGATATTACTGATAAGACGTAGGATTCGAAGGCTCGATAGTTTCATAAATGCAGCGATCAATCCGATTACGGAAGCAAATAAAACACCCAAAATCGAATATTGGATGGTAAATACCAAGCCATGAAGCAGTTGTGGCATGGCATCGAAAATAATTTTTAAATTTTCCATAAACGTACTCCTTTTTGCACATCATATATCAGAAAAAATGGCGTAGGTAAAAAATCTACGCTACGCCGTTTTCTTTTTTAAACTTGGGATATACCGATCAATGGATTGATCGTATTTTGTTCGTTTTTTGATTGTTTGATTCATTAATCGTGAATTGCTACAGAATCAGGGGACACAACTTTCGACACTTGTCCGTTTTTATCATCGCCAAAGTATTTCTTGAATAACTGTGCATATTCGCCATCGGCTTGGATTTTCTTTAAACCATCGTTAATTTTCTTTAACAAATCGGCATTATCTTTGCGAACGGCGATGCCGTAATATTCACCCGTCAAAAGGCCGCCGACCGTTTTCACGTCTTTATGTGAACTCATAAAGTTCAAGTTTACGGGATTATCGAAAACAACCGCTTGTGCGCCGCCGTTTTCCAATTCATTGTATGCATCGTCGATGTTGTCAAACTGTTTGACAGTGATGCCGCCGTGTTTATTCAAAATATCGACAGAGGAAGTACCTTTCTTTGTCGCGACGATTTTACCTTTAAGATCATCTAAACTTTTAACAGTGGAATTGGATTTTACCAAAATGGATAAACCGGACTTATAGTATGCATTTGAAAAGTTTACCACTTTTTCGCGGCTGGACTTGATTGTAATCCCTGCAACAGCAACATCGATTTGATCTGCTTGTAAAGCTGGAATCAGACCTTTAAAGTCCATCGTTTTTAAATCCACTTTCAAATGTTCTTGCTTTGCAATGGCATTGATCATGTCAATGTCAAAACCGGTAACTTGTCCGTTTTTCTCTGTCTCAAACGGCGGGAAAGTCGTATCAGCAGCTACATGAATCGTGTCGCTGCCGGCTGCCGAATTGCCGGCGCCGCTTGAACTGCCGGAATTGGAAGAATTATTGGCTGCACTTCCGCAACCGACCAATGAAGCGCTTAACAAGACGGTACTAATCAATACACTTGCTTTTTTCAATCAAATAACCCCCCTGAAAATAAAAAATTTTTGTAATTGAATATAATTTTCTAAAAATACATAGATATTACTTGCTACATACTATAATATTTTTTTCTTGCGAAATATTCAAGCTTAAAATGTCAGGAAATTTTAATAACAATTTATGGTGGATTAAATTTTTTTGAAAATCTCAACACATAATTCCGGGACGTTCCGGATCGTCATTGCCATGGATGGACCTGAAACATTGAAACGGCGATTTTCCTGAACATGCTCCGATGTAATGCGTTTTAAAAGTATTTTTTACTATCGAAACATGGTATAGTAGTCTTGTACAGAAAGATATCTTGCGAATTTTTCGAATTTTCAAAGAGGAAAGACGTTCGGTTTTGAAATGTATGTAAATTTCTAGATGGTAAGACTGGTGATGGCTTTGTCTACAACTTCAAACATTCAAATGACAACATTTTCAAATACATTGGAAGATCGATTCAAACAGGTTCAACGACTGGCAAATATCGGAGTATGGGAGTACGATTTTCAACACCAACACTATTATATTACACCGCAATTCTATCAAATTCTTGGATTGCAACCGGCGGCGAGTCCCTTAAAGCTTAAGGAACTTTTAAAATTAGTCCATCCAGAGGATCGGAAAATGTTTGGCAACTCGTTCAAACAAGCGGATTCAATTCCATTGGAGATTGAGTTTCGCATACTTCGGCCAGACGGGACGGAGTGTTATCTTCATTCCAAACGGGAAGCGGTTTATGATCAAGAAGGCTATTTGCACTTGACTGGCATTGTTCAGGATATTACATCACGCAAACAGATGGAACAGCGGCTAAAAGCAACGGAACAGCAATGTAAATTGATAGCGGAAAATGTAAAAGACATTATCTGCTACTGTACTGCTGATGGGATTTGTGAATATATTTCTCCATCCGTATTTCCGTTGCTCGGATATCAACCGGAGGAAGTCATCGGACACAATTTAAACGATTACTATCATGAAGATGATCGACAGAAACTGGATGAAATGTTTCAACAAGCATTCAATGGAAAAGAAATCGATCGATTTGTATATCGAGTTCGCCATAAAAATAACACGTTTCTTTGGTGCGAGTCATCAGTCAAATTAATCTACAATGAATCAGGTATTGTCGAGAAAATTGTCGGCATCGGCAGGGATATAACGGAACGGGTAAAGGTTGAAGAGTCATTAAGAAGAAGTCGCAACAATCTCAGAAACGCACAGCAGATTGCACATTTGGGCCATTGGGATTGGAATTTGATTACAGACGAAATCTACATCTCGGACGAAGCCTATCGTATTTGGGGAATTGAGAAGACAAGAGCATTCACAATGGATTCGTTCCTTTTTTCGAGTATTATGAAGGAAGATTTGCCAAAAGTCATGCAATCGATTACGGATGCATTGCGGACAGGATGTTTTCAAATAGAGTATCAGATACAACGGCCGGATGGGATGCTGCGAAAAGTAAAATCCATTGGCACTGTTGAATTTTTGGAAGATGGCAGGCCGCAAAGATTTTTCGGAATTGTACAGGATATTACAGAATGGAACGAAACACTGTTGCGTTTGGAAGAAAGTGAACAACGTTTTAAATCGCTGAACGATCACAATCCGGACGGCGTTTGTTCCTTTGAGTTAAGTGGCAAGATCACCGGAGCGAATCCTGCTTTTGTAGAAATTTTGGGATTTTCAGTCGAAGAGTTAAATCAGTTGTCATTGGCGGATCTTTTGTACTCGATGCCGAATTCCAGTGACTCAAGAGATGCGTTTATACAAAATACGCTCAGAGGCGGATTCATGAAAAACCAGGAGGGTCTTTTCAAACATAAAGATGGACGTATTATTGCCGTTTGTTATACACTTGTCCCAATCTATATTCATGAGAAGCTAACAGGCATGTTTGCAATCGTCAAGGATATCACGCTGCAAAAGCAGACAGAAGAGCTCTTGGGAAAATCGGAAAAACTTTCCGTCATTGGTCAATTGGCTGCCGGACTTGCCCATGAGATTCGCAACCCATTGACATCGTTAAAAGGTTTCATTCAACTGCTCCAATCCACCGCACGGGAGGAAAAACACCAAAATTATTACTCGATTATGCAAAGTGAATTAAAGCGGATTGAGTGGATTTGCAGCGAACTGCTGGTATTGGCCAAACCGCAAGTGTCCGATTTTAAGCGGATAAACCTTCCCGAAATCATTGAAAATGTGATTGCGTTATTGGAAATGCAAGCCATTCTCAATAATGTTCAAATGGAATGTCAGGTCGATCAAGGTTTGCCCCTTGTATGCTGCAATGAGCATCAGATTAAGCAAGTACTTGTAAATATTATGAAAAATGCGATTGATGCCATGCCAAATGGAGGATTTCTTAAGATTCTGGTAAAAAAACAGGAAGATGATCAAGTATTGATCGAGTGTATTGATACGGGTAAAGGCATACCTGAAGCAATTTTAGATAAAATTGGAGAACCTTTCTATACAACGAAAGAAAAAGGTACTGGCTTGGGACTCATGGTGTCACAGAAAATTATTGAAAATCATAAGGGGACCATTCAGTTCAAAAGCCAATATTGTCATGGTACGACTGTGCGCATCACGTTACCCATCATTGATGCGTTTTCTGATGAAACCAAGCACATGGCATAACAGGAGTGAATCAATTGAACAAACGAATTGCCATCGATATGGATCAAGTGATTGCAGATACGCTTGTAAGTTTGCTTGATTATTATAACAAACAATATGATGACTGTTTGACAGAAAAGGATTTGTATGGTAAAAAACTGCGGGAAGTGGCAAAGTGTGGAATACAAGTACAGGAATTATACAAGATTCCTAAATTTTTTAAAGAATTAAAGGTCATGGAGCATTCTCAGGAAGTGATTCGAGAATTAAGCAAGCATTACGAAATCTTTATTACTACGGCTGCAATGGAAGTCCCAACATCATTTACGGAAAAATATGAATGGTTAAACGAACATTTTCCGTTTATACCAGATAGCCATATCGTGTTTTGCGGCGATAAAAGCATTATCCATGCAGATTATTTGATTGATGACAGTCCAAGGCATTTTACGCGTTTCAAAGGACAAGGGATTCTGTATACAGCTCCACATAATTTACATGTGACTGGATATACGCGGGTCAATAGCTGGAAGGATGTTGCAGACATGTTTTTGCAATCTACCCTTTAATCGAATCATCGAACATATCAAAGTGATCAAAAATATCTTTACACGACATCGTTTCTGCGATATCGTTAAGGTATTACAAATACTATATGTTTTTTGCTACTAGGGGTGCCCATGAGCTTGGGCTGAGAGAGAAATGCCAGGAAACTTCTCGACCCTCAGGACCTGATCTGGATCATACCAGCGGAGGCAAGTAGTTGGCATACATACAGGTGGATCATTCAATGATCTGCAGTCAACCGGGTCCTTATTCACGAAGGATCCGGTTTTTTGTTTCGTCAATGAAAATGCTGCTGCCAGTCATGGACCTTACATTTTTATACGTGCGTGTTAAAAAGTGGTTAAGTAAGACGCAGTGGAGTTGTAACCGCTTTTTATGCGAAAATAACATTTTCATATCATGTGGTGTCCATAAGGCCATGTTGGATTTGAAAAACCTCTATAAGAGAAGGGAAGATTTAAGAGTGACTAAACAAGTGGAAAGCACAACAAACATCGATTTAAAATCAGCATTTCCAGGAAGCAAAAAAGTATATGTGCAAGGTACGAGATCCGATCTCAAAGTGCCAATGCGGGAAATCGCGCTGGAGCCTTCTACAACAACTTCCGGTGTCGTTGAAAATGATCCTGTTCGCGTTTACGATACAAGCGGTCCTTATACGGATCCTGAATTTGCCGTTGATATTCGAAAAGGAGTCGCACCGATCCGCCGCAATTGGATTCTGGAGCGGGAGGATGTTGAAGAATACGAGGGGCGTGAAGTAAAGGCCGAAGACAACGGATACAGTGAAAATGACCCGCGAGCGAATCGGGAAGTCTTCCCGGGCTTGAATCGCCGACCATTGCGGGCAAAATCCGGTAAAAACGTGACACAGCTGCATTATGCCCGCAAAGGCATTATTACACCGGAAATGGAATTTATCGCAATCCGCGAGCAACTATCCCCAGAATTTGTCCGTGATGAAGTAGCGAGCGGTCGTGCCATCATCCCTTCCAATATCAACCACCCGGAAAGTGAGCCAATGATTATCGGACGCAATTTTCTGGTGAAAATCAATGCGAATATTGGGAATTCCGCTGTTACTTCATCGATTGAAGAAGAAGTCGAGAAAATGACATGGGCAACCCGCTGGGGCGCAGATACGATCATGGATCTTTCCACTGGGAAAAATATTCATACGACCCGCGAGTGGATTATTCGCAATTCCCCCGTCCCTGTTGGAACGGTTCCACTCTATCAAGCGCTCGAAAAAGTAGGGGGCGTCGTGGAAGACTTAAGCTGGGAAGTGTATCGCGACACGTTAATCGAGCAGGCGGAGCAAGGTGTGGATTATTTCACGATCCATGCGGGCGTTCTTTTGCGCTACGTACCGTTGACGGCAAAGCGTGTGACCGGAATCGTTTCCCGCGGCGGTTCGATCATGGCAGCATGGTGTCTTGCTCACCATCAAGAGAGCTTCCTGTATACGCACTTTGAAGAAATTTGCGAAATCATGAAGACATATGACGTGGCGTTCTCTTTGGGTGATGGATTACGTCCAGGCTCCATTGCTGATGCCAATGATGAGGCGCAATTTGCAGAATTGAAAACATTGGGCGAGTTGACGAAGATTGCCTGGGCGCATGATGTGCAAGTGATGATTGAAGGTCCGGGGCATGTTCCGATGCATAAGATCAAAGAAAACATGGATCTTCAATTGGAAATCTGCCATGAAGCGCCTTTTTATACATTAGGACCGCTTACGACAGATATTGCTCCGGGATATGATCACATCACATCAGCGATCGGCGCTGCCATGATCGGCTGGTTCGGAACAGCGATGCTTTGCTATGTGACACCGAAGGAACATCTCGGACTTCCGAACAAGAACGACGTTCGGGAAGGTGTCATCACATACAAGATTGCTGCACATGCAGCAGATCTTGCCAAAGGACATCCTGGCGCACAACAACGGGACGATGCTCTTTCCAAAGCGCGTTTTGAATTCCGTTGGCGCGATCAGTTCAATCTTTCCCTTGATCCGGAAAGAGCGATCGAATACCATGATGAAACTTTGCCGGCAGAACCAGCAAAAACAGCCCATTTTTGCTCGATGTGCGGTCCGAAATTCTGCAGCATGCGGATTACGCAAGATATCCGTGAATACGCGGCGGCAAAAGGTCTGGATTCAGAAGAAGCGATCAATAAAGGAATGGAAGAGAAAGCGAACGAATTCCGTAAAGCCGGCAGCGAGATTTATCAGTAATGTTGGAGGCTTGAAAAGAAAGAGAACTGCACTTAGTAATTGAAGAATGGGTATGTAAACACCATGGTTATTGCCATGGTGTTTTTGCTTGTTAATGATTTGGCAAATGTAATCCCAGAAGTTATGTATTTTAAAAAGCATAACTGGATAAAATTACATGTATGCTCACCAATTTAATCAAATTTATTGAATTCCCCGTGGGGAATTGAAATGTTACGTAGTTAAATTTTGTTTTGGGTTTTTGGTGAGCAATTTGATTCTTCTTAATTTTAATATTCAGTTACTTAGTTAAAATTTTGTTTAATAAATTTTGATTATTAGGAAAACTTACTCCTAAGTTAAATAGGAGTGATTCTCATGAAAAATTTGCCCTTATTAGAAATTGGGATAATTATTGTAGCTATTGTAATTTCCCAAAGATTTTCTGTAGTTGATATTGAAATTCGGTATGGAGCCATTCAAATTTTAGTGAAATTATGGTCAAAAATTATCGGCTAACAAAAAGGTAAATGGAAAATATTGTGGAATACTTAACAGGAAAGGAAAATGATTGAAATGAAGGGAGGCTGCTCATTGAAATTAGAACTTTCATTAACTGGAGACCCATGGTATGACCGTGGGATTTCTCTATTAGTGCAATTGTTTGAGAATCTTGATGAGGAAATCATTCGGGAACAAACATATGATCAGACACAGTATCGTCTGGAATTGAACGGCGATCCCCAAAAGATTCAAAAAGCCGTATTTGAGGAGTTGCGAATACGAGCCAATGCCTTTGTCCAAATTCCTGTTATCCTGAAAGCGATTGGAAAGCAAAAACATGATACGAGTGAATTTTCGGATCCCAAACAGACGTTTCGTGTCACGCAAGAAGATATTGATGCTGTCAAACAGCGCTCTACTGATTATGCGGACAAACGGGATCCTGCAAAAAGCCGTTTCTATGAAAATTTGGCGAAAAATAATAAACCGGATAACGTACAAGCAGAATTGGCACGCCAATTTATTGGTCTTAGAAAGGATTTAACAACACTTCAAAGTGGGCTGCAGGAATCTGTAGAACAGTTTTTTTCAAATCTTACAGAAACAAAAGGCTCGTCTTATTGCCAAATCTGCGGCAGGGCTGTCAAAAAACCAGTTAAAATGGTGCAATCTCGAAACCCGTTTTTCAACCAACACCACAACACAAAAATTAGAGGGTATGCGACAAATGCGGTACCCGGAATGATGTGTCATATTTGCAACTTAGTTTGCATACTTGCAACGGTAACCGAAGCTATTCCATACTACATAGCTGATTCGACTGTAATTTTATTGCCTCAAATTGCAAAAACCGATACATATGAAATTGTGTTAAACGCGTTGGATGAAAACATTTATAAGAGCGATCAGGCGGATTTTTTGTCGAAAACGACAAATATCAGAACGAATCGCGTGATTCATTACGATGATCCTTATATAGCCCTTGTTACCATTTGTTATAAAATGCTTCGAACATGGAATACAACGGAAAATTTGGATGCACTTGTTTTTGCGAACCAAGTTGATTTTGGTGCGATTCAAGGGTGGTGGGTGATACCGTATTCA
This sequence comes from Fodinisporobacter ferrooxydans, assembly GCF_022818495.1. Classification (GTDB taxonomy): domain Bacteria; phylum Bacillota; class Bacilli; order Tumebacillales; family MYW30-H2; genus Fodinisporobacter; species Fodinisporobacter ferrooxydans. The sequence continues at coordinate 2,134,182 of NZ_CP089291.1, forward strand.
AAAGGTCAAAATGTGAATTTTAAGCCGTTTCAATTTATCCCGACAACGGAGCGGCTATTTAATTTTTTTGTCAATCTAAAAGATACTTCCGGGAAAATATACTCGATGTTTGAGGATGTCATTCAAGCATCTACTGAAGATTGGACCAAGGAATTGGCAAGAGCAATGATCGAAGAAAATATCAATCGGATGACTCGAGCGATATTGGCATGGCATAGGGGTACAATTGAAGAAGAACAGGGATCAAAATTTATAAATCCAAGAATTCCGAAGACAATTTTGTTGTTTTTACCACAATTTTATAAGGAGGTCATGTCGAACGTGGAGCAAAACCTGCTAACTCCGGAGCTTAGAGAAGATCTAAAAAAACTCGGATATCAACTTGGCGTTCATTTTTCAAATGATGTCTCATTCATGACGAAGCTGGCGACAGTGCGGGGATTGCGTGAATTCCATTCCCTCATCAATCAAGGTCTTAATGTTATTTACAAACAAACCTACGCTCAATCGAAAGACAAGAAAGATCAGAAGGAAAAAAATGGATCAGGTCTATCAGAGGAGTCAAACACACTCGATCAATCCGAACAGATGGATGATCAAAAAGGGCTTTATTTGAAGCCGGAGCGGCTGGAACGAATTTTAAACGAAGTGGGAAATCAAAACCTTCTCCAAGCTGCCAACTATTTAGGATCTTTTGCTTCTTTATATGCGATTCAAAAACTTCAACGGGATCATCAATCGAAATAAGGGGAGATAACAGAATGAAAAAAGCGATAGGCATGAATTGGTTGGCTCGCGCTGACCTGAGCAATCTGAATTCCGGAGAAGGGATCGGAAATCTGACACAATTAAAGCTGTACCGGGGAAATCAATATCCTTATAATTCCGGACAAGCGGTGCGGCATGCATTATTTGAAACGTTACAGCGCGAACATGGGGAAGTCATGAAATGTCTGCCCGAGTCGCCTTGTGGTCAAATTGAAACATGTTGGGCTTGTGATTTGCGCGGATACCTGATCGCAGAAAAATTGGACGAAAACGCAAAAGGGACTTCAGATAAGCGTTGGTCTCCATTAAAAGTGACACCCGCCTTAGGAACAAAACCGGTCGATTTGACGACAGATTTGCTTTTGCAGTTTACTGCGAATCCGGCGGAGAATAGGATTGCCAATATCCAATTAACAGAAAATATCTATCGTATAGGAATGTGTATCGACATTGCCAATATTGGCCGTCAGGAAAAGCCGGTATTTATTGCCAATGGAAGAAAAGAAAAATTTTCTCATTGGCAAGAGAGTGCGAATATTTCGGATGATCAACGAAGACAACGAGTGCACGCTGTGCTAGATGCAGTATATCGGCTGTCCGGTTTTGCAAAACAAGCTCGCGGCGCAGTATCGTTGGCTCCGGAAGTCATGTTTCTCTCTGTTCAAGATCACTATCATCAACGCGGTCTGGATGTTCTGCTGTTGGATGATGAAGGAAATGCGGATATCTCTCGAGTCATTTCTTATATACAAGACAGACAATTTGACGGAGATCAAGTATTGTTTGCATATACGCCGGGCGTTATAACAAATGGGGAGGAAATGGCAGAAGCAGTGCGAACTACCGGCCTTCCTGTCTTGTCTGTAAGGGAATCGTTCGAAAAGGCAAAAGCTCTGGTGGAGTAGGTGATACTTTGGACGTATTGACCTTTCGCGCAAAAGTTCCATATGAGTGTGGGTTTCGAAAAGAAACGGCGGTGAATACACACCCTACATATCCACTGCCGCCTTTTACAGCATGGACAGGTTTGATTGCGAATGCGTTAGGATTCGCCCAGGATGTGCCGCTGCCTTGGGAGATCCAGCTTGCCCAAGGGATTTTGCAGCAAGGATCGATGCATCAGTCTCTTACGCTGATTCATAAACGTGCACATCCCAGTGAAACCAGGTATCTGTATCAATCGACACTTGTATCAAAAGAGCGGATTTATTATCCTGCCTACGAGGTTATGGTATATACACCGGATACACAAGGATTTACTGATATTGTGGAATGTATTAGCGATCCGAAGCGGCCGCTGTATCTTGGAGCATCGGATGATCTCGTTGAAATTTACGATATCAAAATAGACTCGGCAATACCGGTAAAAAGCAGCACATTTCATTCGATTGTTCCATTTGAATTGGGGAAAATGCTAACGGAAGCACGAGTGGTTCAACTGCCAGTACGCTACGAGTATCAACCGGATGTGCTCCACCGTGAATTGTTTTATTTTATGCCGCAAGTGGAAACCGTCGGCAATAAAATCCCTGATCAACCCACTACAATTGAACTAGACAGACCCATAGAAGGATATCAAGTGAAAGATCGGGTGGTGCAATTTGTTTCTTGCTAAGCACAACCAAACGTATGAAGGACATATTTTAGACTGCCTTACTATAGCAACGCATATTTTAACGAAGTATCAAGTAACAATGGAGAAGATTTTAAAACGATTACCCGGGGAATTCAATCTGGAATTCCCCGTCTTTCGCAAATTATGTATCATGGGTGTTTTCTTGCACGATTCGGGAAAGTTAACGGAAGAATGGCAGAGAGCCATTCATTCATCGGATCAAAGTGGAAAAAAAAAGTTGCCCGCTCATACACCGTACTCGTTTGCCGTCATCCAGTCCTTATTTCCGGATATGGATATATCTCCTTTGCAATTGATGAAGCTTGCAAGTGTCTCACATCATGGATTGCTTACCAATGATACATATAGCGGCGAATCGAATCTTGCAACGAAAGGCCCAATTCCGTTTCATGTAGATGGATTCAATGAAATCAAGCAAAAGTTGTCTGTCGGATATCCAGAGCTCAAGGATATTCCTGATCTTTTCGGGACGGAAATGTTGTTTGATTCGACGGCTAAAGGAAATTTGCTTCCTAATGTGATTTCCAATCGCATGCGGCATATAAAGCAAGTGTATGGACGAACTAGTCCGAAGACAAAAAAGCTGTATATAAAATCATTGTTTGCCTTATTTTCTTGGGTGATCAGTACTGCAGACAAATGGGCCAGTCGTATCGCAAATATTGAACTTGCAGGCAATGTAGAGAAAGAATATGACGCAGTGGTTGATATGGAGAAAGTGGAGCGGCATTTGAAAGTATGGTCGAATAGAGAATGGCCTGACATAACGATTGAAGGTGAAGATTTACGCCCATTCCAAGAAGATGTGGAAGGTGCCGGTCCGTTTGTCATTGCCGAAGCTCCGTGCGGAGAAGGCAAAACGCTTGCCGCTTTACGATGGGGACTTTCCCAAATCCGGCAAGGCCACGCCAATCGATTGATTATCTGTATGCCGACGCAAACGACTTCCAATGCGTTATATCAACAATTGATCACAGCGTATCGGATTCCAAAGGATCATGTTGGTATCTATCATGGAGATGCAGAATTTTTCTATGAACATATAAAAGAGGAATTGGCATCGAAACATGATGTAGATAACAAGATGGAGGACCCTCATGAACAGGGACGCCCCGATCCTTTATTTGATTCGCTGGTATTTCAAAAATCCATTGTCGTGACAACAGCCGATCATCTGGCGTATAGTTTTTTGCATTGTTATCGATATGCAGACTATACGTTTGGCGCCGTTCAGCAAGCGGCGATTATTTTTGATGAATTGCATGTATTCGATCAGACTTGTATGGGAAATATTTTGGACATGTGTGAAGTCATGACAAAGCTTAAGATTTCACATTTGTTGATGACTGCTACTTTGCCTCACTTTATCGAGGCGGCGTTTTATGAGAAGATCCCGGAAACCTATCGAAAAGTGAGGTCTGCCAAATTTACAGATTCTGTGACGGATCATTATCGATATAAATTGAATCGGTTGTCTTGTGCAATTTTTGCAGAGGATGACGTTCATCCCATATTAATAGAGATACTCCAAAATTCAAGAGGTTTGCGCAGAATTGTTTATGTGAATTTGGTACAAGATTCGGTCAATATGTATGGGAAGATCCAGCATTTGTTTCCGGACGAAAATGTGGTATTGTATCATTCGGAATTTACACGGATTCACCGTTTGAGGAAAGAACAATCGATTCAACGATTGTTTAAACAGTCGAATGGAACTTGGGTAGAAGGAGACCAATCATTTGATGCATCTCGAGGTACCATTTTGATCACAACCCAAATTGCCGAGATTAGCCTAGATATATCGGCTGACCTGATGATTAGCGCTCTTGCACCTTGTGATACTTTGATCCAAAGGGCGGGTCGCCTTCATCGGAAAGGTAAGTCTGGTTTAACGGATGTTTGTGATTGTCCTCAATGTGAAAAGCTTCATCAAAAAGGAATCGAAAATTTGGAGTTTACACTGTATGTAGCAGATTTGCCCGAAGGTGATTCAAATGCATTATTTCCTTATGTAAGTGCAGAAATTCTTAAGAGAGAGTCCGAGCATGTATTGCTACGGACAAAACGGACGATGGAGAATGAACAGAGAATGTCAGCCGCCCGTGAAAGTGAATGGATCAATCGTGTATATAAAGGTGAGGCTCTTTTGTCGCATTCCCAGATGAAAAAATGCATAGAGGAAGATTGTTTATTTGGAGCAACCGTACAGCAGCGATTTGGGGACGAAGATAGCACACAATCCGATGGAGGGAGCGGATTTGCTTTTCGCGATATTCAGGTGAAAAAGCGTACGACCCTGCCATATGATGCAATCAAAGATTCTGTTGATGATTCGCTCCAGTTTTTCAAGAACCTTGCGTTTTCAGATTTTAAGGAAATCGTAGAGCGCGATGATTGGAATATAACAGAAGAAAATACAAATGAACAAGATATAAATATTTTATTAGAAAAGTACCGAAAATACTTACACAAGCATAAACTGCAACTGAATTTCTCCAGATATCGCCAGATTGAACGAAACTATTCTATTGTAAAATTTCATGGGCGATATAATTCTTTTTTGATTACAGATGCACCCTATCGATTTTCTGATGGAATTCATTTAAGAAATTCAGATCAAATACAGACTACAAAAGAGAGTTGAAATATTTTGTTGCAAGAACTTGAGTTGAATTTTTCCGTATTGCATGATCATAGGCGAAATGGAAACATAAATGAGGCAATTCATGGCTGGTTATTTCATCGTTTAAAGGTGACAAGTCCATCTCTAGCAGATCAAATTCATAACATGCGGATCAAACCGTTTGCCATTGATGCCATTTCCAAAAAAGGAACTGTTTTGACGAGTGGAAAACGGATATCCGCTTCGATTTGTATTTTCTCTCCTCAATATTCCCACTCGATTTCTGACTCTTTAACACATGCGTTGGGTAAGGATTATGAGATCGGGAGAGTAGGGGTGAAATTTGATCAGATGTCTGTAAAACGCAAACAAACGTATGAACAATTAATTGAAGAGTCGTTTTCCCGCGACTATGAACAAGTTCAAGTAACGTTTGTTTCACCGACCAGTTTTCGACGTGAAGGCGTACAGATTTTATATCCTTCACCTGAACTGGTATTGCAATCATTGCACAATCGTTGGAAAGAATTTTGTCCCGTAAAGACGACGAACATGGATACAAAATGGGAAGAACGATTTGTAGTAAGTCGCTATCAATTGCAAACCAAACTAGTAGTATTTGATAAATACCCGATTGTTGGTTGTGTTGGAAATATCCAATATACACGAAGTAAGCATGCAAATTATTACCAAGATAAGTTGGCGCATGCATTGTTTCAATTTGGTACGTATTCTGGTGTAGGATATAAAACAACGATGGGCTTGGGAAGAATGCATGTTGCATTTTAAATTGGCAAAAGAAGAAAAACAAGACGAGTCCAATGCAAAAGGGTTTATGCAAACATTATTGCGATTTGCTTCCTATGTGGGTATCGGTTATAAATCTACTATGGCTTAGGGCAAATTGAATTAATTGGTCAAAACAATAATGAATCATTCAATCAGAAAGGTGGTTGATGGAGTGATTATGCATATACAAGAGCAATTGGTGAAATTAATACAAGAAATAAACAACGTAACCTCCGCGAACAAGATCTATTTGTTTGGTTCATATGCGTATGGTGAACCAAACGAAAACAGTGATGTTGACCTTTGCATTGTAATCAATAATACAGATACTGGAAAAAGAGAACTTGTAAGATCCATTCGGTCTCGAATTGCCGAGGTTGCAACGATTCCAGTTGATGTTTTGGTTTATGACGAATATGAGTTTCTCGAACGGGCATACTTAGAATCGACAATGGAACATATGATCGCCCATGAGGGAGTCTGTGTGTATGAACAATAAAGATATAGCGCAAGTTCATTCCCCCTTTCATATGGACATAAACGAAAATGATATAAAGAAAGTGATTGAAAGTACGGAACGAATCAAAAATTTTCTTCGGAGTATTATAGAATCAAATGTTTAGAGCCACCTTTAATATTAGGTGGTTTATTTGTTTGCATTTGGAAATCAGAGAGAATTTTTAATCCATATAATCATGTCTATCGAATTAGAAATATGGCAATAGTAGTACTAGATTTTAAAAAAGGTGGAGAATAAATCATGTCGGAAAATCTATTGCCTATTTCCCAAGTTGCTGAAATTTTGTACTGTCCGCGCAATTTTTACTATCGAATGGCTGAAGGGGTCGACGACAGCAATGAACATACGTTGCAAGGCAAATGGGACGATGAGAAGCGGGAAGAACGGTTATCAGTTAAACGGGAAAGCGGAATGCAAACCCGTCACATTCATGTCAGCTCAGAACAGTTAGGTATCGTAGGCATTTTGGATGTACTGGAAACAGGAAAAGAAACATGCATTGTAGAGTTTAAAAAGGGCGAGTATCGGTTGAATCAGAATGACGATGTGCAATTGTGTGCACAAGCTATGGCTTATGAAGACATGACCGCAACCATAATGGATTTTGGTTATGTGTACTATCATGCATCGCATCGAAGGCGTAAAGTCTTTTTCACAGAAGATTTACGGGAATTGGTTTTGCAAACAATTGAAAGGGCTCGAGAAATACTTGGAGAACATAGGGTTCCGGAACCAATCAATGATGCTAGGTGTGGCGGATGTGCATTACAAGCGCGCTGTATGCCAGGAGAAGTAGAGTATCTGCGTGAAATCGATGGGAAAAACAGCGAAAACAGTTTGGCCAACAAGCAGCGTCTTGTACGCCCGACACCTAGTTTCCGGTTGGGGAGAGTGTTATATATAGATGAAGAATTCGCGTATGTCAAAAAAGAGGGAAGGCACCTGAAGATTACAAAAAACAAAGAGGTTTTGCGAGAGGTACCTATCGACAGCGTCGATGAAGTTGTTAGTTTATCGAATGTGCAATGGACGACGCAAGCACAGTGCTTATTGATGACAGAAGGCATCCCATTAACATTTTTGCATACGAACGGCCGATATGTGGGGACTGTAATCGGCTCTTTTTCAAAAAATAGCTTGCAAAGAATTCGGCAGTTTGAGATCCATCAGTCGCCGGAACGCTGGAAGATTGCAGCTTCATTTTCCAAAGGAAAATTGCAAAATATGCGTGTAATGATGCTTCGAAACGCTAAAAACATACATGAATGGAACGAAAGGAATGAACAAAGTACGCAAGATCCAAACGATGATCTGTCAGATATTCCTCAATATGAAGCATGCATGAAACAGATTGAAAACGCTATAAAAAAGCTCAACTCAACATTGGATCGGGATGAGATTCTTGGATGGGAAGGGATTGGCACAAAAGCATATTTCACATTATTTCGGAATTGGATTCGTCCTCCTTTTGTGTTTTCCGGCCGAATTCGAAGACCACCTACAGATCCTGTCAATGCTCTGTTGAGCTTTGGTTATTCGCTGCTAGCGAAATCGATTGAGTCATTGGTCTATGCAGTTGGATTAGATCCTTATATTGGATTTTTGCATGAGTCCCAATATGGAAGACCTGCGCTCGCCTTAGATTTAATGGAAGAGTTTCGACCTGTTATCGTTGATTCCATCGTGTTGCGGGCAATCAATCAGAGAATTCTCGCCGCTGATGATTTTGAACAGCGGGAGAACAGTATTTTATTAAAAGATTCAGCCAGAAAGACGTTTTATAAGTTGTTTGATCAAAGACTTTCTCAGGAGATCACGCATCCCGTTTTTCATTACCATGTAACGTATCGAAGAATGATGGAATTGCAGGTTCGCGTTCTTGCAAAAACGTTAACAGGTGAGATTCCAAATTATATCCCGTTAAAAGTGAAATGAGGTGCAAATATGGATAAACATCTTACAACCCATTATGTGATTGTGTATGACATTGCAGATGACAGACGAAGAAACCATGTTGTAAAAGCTCTGAAAGATTATGCGTATCGCGTACAATACAGTGTTTTTGAAGCCGAGCTAAAGCCCGATTCACTTTTGAAGCTGCGTCGTCGCATCTCAAAATTGATTCATCTAAAAGAAGATAGCGTGATTTATTATTCAAGGTGTGGACGTTGTCGGGGGGAGGAAATTAGAGAAGGCAAGACCTACTCCGTATTAGATGATGAAGATTGGTTTTACGTTTAATTGGACACATTATATGTATAGATCCAGAGACACATGGAATTTAAAAATGCGAGCAACGAATCTGTCCAAAAAAGCACGGAGTTGCTCGCAAGTCAATGGATGTTGATTTAAATGGATTTGTTAGGAGTTATTTGATATACTTGTCTCAATTATTTATGTTTAATTTTCCGTTGCTCGCAAATTGTTGAAAAGATACTTGTCAGTTCTGACTTTGCAACAGGTGCCCTCAGAGGAAATTGAATTCCCCACGGGGAATTGAAACTTCACTAGCCACAGATTTGTATGACAAATGATATCAAATCTCAGAGGAAATTGAATTCCCCACGGGGAATTGAAACTTTGGAAACATTGGAGCCATTTTTACCATTGTGCTAAACTCAGAGGAAATTGAATTCCCCACGGGGAATTGAAACAGCGGGTAGGGTAGCAGCAAATGCAGTTCGTGCTATGACTCAGAGGAAATTGAATTCCCCACGGGGAATTGAAACTCGGCAAATATATATGCTGATAAGTCAATTGGTCCAGTTCTAACTCAGAGGAAATTGAATTCCCCACGGGGAATTGAAACGATCAAACAGCTCCCATGTACGTGAGTGGCGGTGCACCCTCAGAGGAAATTGAATTCCCCACGGGGAATTGAAACCACCAAACTATGATTCACCATCCAACGTAACCTCCCACCACCTCAGAGGAAATTGAATTCCCCACGGGGAATTGAAACTATAAAACCCGTTAAAGCAACAATAGCAACTTGAACACTCAGAGGAAATTGAATTCCCCACGGGGAATTGAAACTCGGTAACGCAAAATCGCTGTCTTTCAAGTTGTTTCGCTCAGAGGAAATTGAATTCCCCACGGGGAATTGAAACACTTGGTTCATGGAGTCTGTCATGCGTTGATAGCCAACTCAGAGGAAATTGAATTCCCCACGGGGAATTGAAACAAATTAAAGGAGGAATGGAAATGAATAGTAAACATGATATACTCAGAGGAAATTGAATTCCCCACGGGGAATTGAAACTGATTCGTGGTGTCAATGGTGTTACGACCGCAAACACACTCAGAGGAAATTGAATTCCCCACGGGGAATTGAAACCCACAATTGTGTACAATTGCTCCGTTATGTACTCCCCTACTCAGAGGAAATTGAATTCCCCACGGGGAATTGAAACTACATTTCTTCGAGTAAGTTGTATATACCAGAAAGTGCCTCAGAGGAAATTGAATTCCCCACGGGGAATTGAAACGTAAAATATTCAAAAAGTTTATTGGAGGATTCATGAACTCAGAGGAAATTGAATTCCCCACGGGGAATTGAAACTAGGAGGGATTTATATGCGTTGTTGCGATTGTGGTAAAACTCAGAGGAAATTGAATTCCCCACGGGGAATTGAAACAGTACGGGAATAGCGGAGGGCGTGGCGGGAAGCAATAGCAGCCTCAGAGGAAATTGAATTCCCCACGGGGAATTGAAACTCATCAAGCGGTTCACCGTAATATGCCAGTGATTCTCTCAGAGGAAATTGAATTCCCCACGGGGAATTGAAACACAGTTGAGAATGTAAAGGTGCCGAATCCCGTTGCACTGACTCAGAGGAAATTGAATTCCCCACGGGGAATTGAAACTTTGAGAATTTAAAAGGGTTCAAAGTTATAAAAATAACCTCAGAGGAAATTGAATTCCCCACGGGGAATTGAAACGATCCTTGACTTTTGTGTATAGTACAGGCGTAACTTACTCAGAGGAAATTGAATTCCCCACGGGGAATTGAAACTAAGAAACGTCTACGCTTTGTTCAGGTGAAAAGGTTCCACCTCAGAGGAAATTGAATTCCCCACGGGGAATTGAAACTGCGCTATATCCGGCTCCGTTGGTTCCGGCAAAACTTCGCTTCTCAGAGGAAATTGAATTCCCCACGGGGAATTGAAACGTAAGCCACCGACTAAGTCAAGCGCCTTTTTCTGCGGTGTTCCTCAGAGGAAATTGAATTCCCCACGGGGAATTGAAACGCAGCAGGCGGATTCGCAGGCGGTGCGATGAAACGAGCTGGTCTCAGAGGAAATTGAATTCCCCACGGGGAATTGAAACACTGCGGAGATTGAACAAGATGCAAAAGGTTTTGCTCCTTACTCAGAGGAAATTGAATTCCCCACGGGGAATTGAAACGCGATAAATACCGTCTCTTTTACTGTCGCAGCGAATACAGCCCTCAGAGGAAATTGAATTCCCCACGGGGAATTGAAACTATGCGAGAAGCACTACGGTGAATGGAGGAAGCGGAACTCAGAGGAAATTGAATTCCCCACGGGGAATTGAAACACGATTGTTACTGTTTTTCTTCGGTTGATTCGTTTCGCCGCTCAGAGGAAATTGAATTCCCCACGGGGAATTGAAACAGCAACAAATTCCCGTTCTTGTCTGTGATAGACATGAACCCTCAGAGGAAATTGAATTCCCCACGGGGAATTGAAACATTTTCCGCTGTCGGGCAAACGAAGAATCTCGGTCGCTGCCTCAGAGGAAATTGAATTCCCCACGGGGAATTGAAACTGGCTCATACGCTTACAGCAAGCGACTGGAGAGGGTCTCAGAGGAAATTGAATTCCCCACGGGGAATTGAAACTCGGGTGCAATTTTTTTTAATTTGACTCAATCGTGAAGGATCCTCAGAGGAAATTGAATTCCCCACGGGGAATTGAAACTTTACGCTACCTCTGAATTCAGTTTTAAACTGTGTTGGCACTCAGAGGAAATTGAATTCCCCACGGGGAATTGAAACGATGCAGACAAGACTGCAAAGAGCGGTGATGCTACTTTTTTTCTCAGAGGAAATTGAATTCCCCACGGGGAATTGAAACATAATGTCTACCGTTTGAACAAGTGCTTCATGCAAAAGGGCGGCTCAGAGGAAATTGAATTCCCCACGGGGAATTGAAACGACGCTGCCGCAAGAGTATTTCTTTGGGTCGTTTGGCAGCTCAGAGGAAATTGAATTCCCCACGGGGAATTGAAACACCGTCCATGTTGATCCTTTGAATTTCGCTGGTTTTGGTGGATCTCAGAGGAAATTGAATTCCCCACGGGGAATTGAAACCTACTCCTACAGACTGGACAGGCGGGGCAAGCGCTTATCAACAAACTCAGAGGAAATTGAATTCCCCACGGGGAATTGAAACAATATTACCTATCCTTACAAAGTCAACGAATTGAGGACTCAGAGGAAATTGAATTCCCCACGGGGAATTGAAACCTGTTCACATTTAAAAACTGTGTGCCGCTGCTGTTCTCTCAGAGGAAATTGAATTCCCCACGGGGAATTGAAACGTCGGTACATTGCGCGATGACATCGCGAGCATGTCGGACTCAGAGGAAATTGAATTCCCCACGGGGAATTGAAACCTCAACTTTGTGGTAGTACTTGACAAACCCTCTCAATTATCTCAGAGGAAATTGAATTCCCCACGGGGAATTGAAACTCCTCTGGATCTTTCGGTGTCTCTACTTCCACGGTCGCGTTTGCTACTCAGAGGAAATTGAATTCCCCACGGGGAATTGAAACATGTGAAACGTACATGTCCCCAAATTATGCGACAAATATCTCAGAGGAAATTGAATTCCCCACGGGGAATTGAAACATCAAATAAATAACTTTCAATACGAGAGTTATGATAACCCTCAGAGGAAATTGAATTCCCCACGGGGAATTGAAACCTTGAATTATGGGATACATTCGCGGGAGTTGATGATCTACCTCAGAGGAAATTGAATTCCCCACGGGGAATTGAAACTCCAATGTCAAGTTCGACACGTCAGAATTAACTCCAATAACTCAGAGGAAATTGAATTCCCCACGGGGAATTGAAACACTTTTAAAAGTATTCCGAAAAGAATTTCGATTCAAAAATCCTCAGAGGAAATTGAATTCCCCACGGGGAATTGAAACATTTAATGTTTTGTCGAAGTATTCCCACGCCATTACCCACTCAGAGGAAATTGAATTCCCCACGGGGAATTGAAACACTTGTAATAACTTTCCAACGTATCCCGAATAGATCCTCTCAGCTCAGAGGAAATTGAATTCCCCACGGGGAATTGAAACGCTGTCCATTCCGAACAAAGCAATTCCGTTTGCCGTTTTCTTCTCAGAGGAAATTGAATTCCCCACGGGGAATTGAAACATGTCTTCCTTTCGAGCTAAAAATAACATTGAAGCACAACTCAGAGGAAATTGAATTCCCCACGGGGAATTGAAACCAAAAATCCGAACATTGGTTAGAAATAGGAAATATATGGACTCAGAGGAAATTGAATTCCCCACGGGGAATTGAAACGCTATGGAATCAATCTCATTTGTTCTTCCTGCATTTTTCCATCTCAGAGGAAATTGAATTCCCCACGGGGAATTGAAACACAGCGTGGGGTCGTTTGTGGAGCATGGGGTGGCATAGGCTCAGAGGAAATTGAATTCCCCACGGGGAATTGAAACAGCGTACATGAAACATTTAGAAATCGAAAAAAAGAACTCAGAGGAAATTGAATTCCCCACGGGGAATTGAAACGTATCACAGTTTGATGAGGGTTTTTGTAACTTATCAATTGCCTCAGAGGAAATTGAATTCCCCACGGGGAATTGAAACTTTCAAAAATCGCAAGAATCGGTCGAGAGCCGAGAATCTCAGAGGAAATTGAATTCCCCACGGGGAATTGAAACCTGTGACTAAAAAAGAACTAATCCTCATTAGCTCCAAAGGACTCAGAGGAAATTGAATTCCCCACGGGGAATTGAAACTTCCTAGTGACTTCTGCCAGGAATTTCGCATTGCCATCGCTTACCTCAGAGGAAATTGAATTCCCCACGGGGAATTGAAACATATCAGATGTACTATCCATTGCTTCCAATATATCAGCATGTCTCAGAGGAAATTGAATTCCCCACGGGGAATTGAAACTGAAAATATGCAACACGCAGCTTTAAAAGTTGTTGAACTCAGAGGAAATTGAATTCCCCACGGGGAATTGAAACTTAGCTAGTTCTTGAATCGCTGCCTCGACCGTTTCATCTCAGAGGAAATTGAATTCCCCACGGGGAATTGAAACGCTGTCAATCGCGCTTTTCGTGATCGGCCGACCTTCCATCACTCAGAGGAAATTGAATTCCCCACGGGGAATTGAAACAGCAATAACAAAGTATACGTATTTCCGGTTGTAGTCCTCAGAGGAAATTGAATTCCCCACGGGGAATTGAAACACAAGATACTTGTACATTTCTTTGTCCTCGTTGTTTCCCTCAGAGGAAATTGAATTCCCCACGGGGAATTGAAACTCAACACGTTCGATTGGATTCGTTGGATTTCCTGATTGCTCAGAGGAAATTGAATTCCCCACGGGGAATTGAAACCGCGATACAGCAGAAAATGAATGGCCTGATCCAAACTTACACTCAGAGGAAATTGAATTCCCCACGGGGAATTGAAACGCAGGAACGACAATCACAAACGGAAACGCTACTTTGTCGCTCAGAGGAGATTGAATTCCCCACGGGGAATTGAAACCATTGTAAAATTACGTGAAACAAACGGCGCAGATGAAGCTGCTCAGAGGAAATTGAATTCCCCACGGGGAATTGAAACTTTCCGATTAGGCTACGTTCGCACAAGCGGGAACAAGATTGACTCAGAGGAAATTGAATTCCCCACGGGGTGTGAATAAGCACCTGTTTTGTATTGTAAATAGCATTACAATCCTATACAATATTTACTAGATTATGTTATTTTTGTGTTTATTATGATTCGGGGGGAAGATAAGTGGCGTGGGTGATTTTTTGGAATAATGTTTCATTTTGTTCCAGTTTTTAGTAATATCGGTGGGTGTGTAATGCTTTAGCAAGGAATACAATTTTGGAAAAGTGAAAGAGAATACAAGAGAAAAATTCAATCACTACAAACTTTGCGAATTAATAGTGAGCAGCATGTTGTCAATTTATCTAGTAACCCAATCGAGATAAGCACAGATAATTGCTTGGAAGGAAAAACGATTATTTCTGTTCCCTTTCATGTTAATAATGGAATAGAAATTGTCAGCGTACAGGACATCATACATGGGGCTGACCATTTGTTAGGATTGAAATTATCAACGAGATCAAAAAAGTATAGTGACCATTGCTTTGCCAGGTATGTCTGCTTTGGCTCAAGTTGTTATTATCAAGTTGCATGCTATGTCTGGAATATTTCCTTTGGTAACGCTCCCTTTACGCGATAAAAGTAAGGGCGGAAAATTTGTATGGCAACGGCCAGTTGATCTTCATCACGTTAGAAACTAATCACGAACTTCCCGATGGTCCGATTTAGATAAACCAACTTAATTCAAAACTAGAGTAATAATAGATTTTATCATAATTGGGGGATTTTTTTGCTGTGCTTATGGTCGATTACACTAGCATGTATAACTGAAGGGAAAGTTAGAGGGAATGAAGGAGAGGCGGTTCATGGATGGTTATTTAATAACTTACGTAATTTAAGTCCAGAGATTGCATCTCGTTGGCATGAAGTGCAAGTGAAACCATTCCGTGTTTCTTTTAAAAATTTTTCAGCGGGCAAGAATTATGTTCAAGGAGATACAGCAACTTTAATGATTGGTGCTGCTACATTTGAAGCAGTTCATTTTATTGGTGAATTAATTCAAAAGATAGATTGTGTGAAATTAGGTACAGCCATTTTTTTAATGAAAGAAACTAGTATTTTACAGCAAATTACATATGATGATTTAATTCAAAGTTCTTTTACATCAGTTTCTACTAAAGAAAGAAAAGTTCAATTCCTTTCACCTACTACATTCAGAAGTGAAGGGGTGCATATATTGTTTCCAACGCCTGAACTGTTTTTTTCTGGATTGGGTCGAAAGTTCAATGCATTATATCAGAAACCATTTCCTCCATTTTCAATTAATTGGGACCGGGAGATTCTCATAAATCGGTATCGATTACAAACAACAAATGTATCGTTCGTAAAATATAAAATCGTTAGTTTTACAGGTGATATGATATTTTCTCCCACTGGTAACAATATTTCTGATTATACGGTTTCAATTTTTAAATTGCTTTGTGATTTTGCAAATTATATGGGGATTGGCTATAAGTCTACAATGGGGCTCGGACATGTGAAAATTGTCTAGGATTAATTCATTTTATAACTGATCTGATTGGTGATTCATAATATATGAAAGTATTAATCATATATAAAAGATCATGGCCGAAACGTTGCAAATAAATTTGTGAAAGGAATTAATGCATGAAGCAGGCAGATATAATTTTAACCGCTATGTATTTTCCAGTTTTCAAGCTGTTTGAAACGTATCTCAGTAAAGAATCATATTCTGCACATCTGTCTTGCATACAAAGAATCCAGAACCCTTTTGATGGGAAATTATTAATTGAACGATTAAAGAGCATTTTAACTAAAAATTCAAATGATGAAATTAACCGCTTGAATCAAACATTTGAACTTGTAGGATTTCATCAGTATTCGAAAGATCCCATGGCAATGGTTTCTGTTTACTGTCATGTGGAGCTGGAACAATCGTTTTGGAGACGAAGTTACTATCGGTTGTCTCGTCTAAATCCTGAGGCAATATTTGCAGATCAGCAAACTCAAAACATGGATATTTTACGTTTGAGAGAACACCTTGAGGATTTTAGAAAGGAGTTAGAAAGCCTTTTTGAATTGCAATGGTCTACAATCGATCAATTTATTGTTCGCATCTCAAATTCGATTCAGCAATGGCTTTGGTGTATTCCTGCTCCTGTCAAAGGATTACCAATGGAATCTGTTTCAGATCTTTGTAGAATGGCAGCGTCTATTTCAGCTTGTCTATTGCAGCATACCGATCAGATATCAATTCTAGTAGGTGATATTTCAGGAATACAGCGTTATATATTTGATATTGCTGCCTCAGGTCAGAAAGGTATTGCACGAAGGTTGAGGGCGAGGTCAATGTATGTGGCACTTTTGTCCGAAGCAATGAGTCAAATGATAACCAACCATTTTCACATTAGTCCTTTGAATGTAATAATGTCTTCTGGCGGAAAATTTTATATTCTTGTTCCTGGAGGAGAAGAAATAAATGATAAATTAGATCGATTGCAAGAAAAATTAGACACATGGATGATTGCGAATACAAATGGGGAACTCATTATCAATCTTGGATGGTTTCATTTTGAAAAGGATCAAATTCGAGATGGTGATTTTATTCTTGAAAAACTGAATGAATCATTACTTTTGGGAAAATCACGGCCATTGTCTGGAACGTTAATTCATAATCAAACTTGGTATGAAGAAAAATGGATCATTCAAGAAAACAAAGAGCATGGTCGGTGTATCATCTGTAAAAAGTTTAAGATCCATGAAAAAGACAAGAGCATGTGCAGATTTTGTTACAGAGATCATCAAATAGGCCGCAAATTGCTAACAGCACGTTTTATTGCATTTTACCACAAATCGCATGTTTCTGGAGATATTGAGTTCTTAGATGGTATTTCGGTAACATTTCATGACGAGTTGCCGCAACAAAATGAACAAACCTATGTCGTTTGGGCTTTTCAGACTGTTGAAGACAAAGCAATGATTGTGAATCTGCCATTACTTAATAAGATGATATCTAATCATGTTCCTTGGAATGGCAATGAAGTTTTATCCTTTGATGAAATTGCGGAACGAAGTAAGGGCACAAAACAACTTGGATTTTTGAAGGCCGATGTTGACAATTTAGGAATAATAATGACGTTTGGTTTGAAAAAGAATGACAAAAAATTACGCTTGTCTGTAATCTCTAGCCTAAGTTTTATGTTGGATATGTTTTTTTCAGGTTGGCTTTCGGAACAGTTAAAAATATATTTCCCAAATATTTATACCGTTTTTTCAGGTGGGGACGATCTTTATATTATAGGCCCTTGGGAAGAAATTACAAAGTTTTCAATTGTTTTAAAAAATTCGTTTTATAAGCATGTATGCAATCATCCAGATATTACAATATCAGCAGGATTAACATTTGCTCATCCCAAGTCACCGATCCATTATCAAACAGAACTAACCGAGAATGAACTAGAAAATGCAAAGGAAATACCGTCAATTGAAAATAATACAAGTCGAAATCAAGTAAGCATTTTTAATACTTCGCTCAGTTGGGAACGTTTTGCGTTGTTGTTGGAAGAAACTGATAAACTCTTGAACTGGTGGCAGATGAAAAAAATCTCTTCATCGATACTTTATCGCCTCTCTTCATTTGCTAATGACTATATTTCGTATCGAAATGGTGAAATAGGGCCAACCTATCTACCTTGGATATCTTATATGATTAAACAAAACATTTCACGGCAAGATACCGAATTGTTTCAATGGGTGAGTCAATTCATTGATTCCAAATACATTGACTCTCAAGAAATGAATCCATTGGCATATATCCCAGTTCAGGTTAAATTGTTACAAATGTTTAAAAAGGAGGAGTTTGATAACGATGGCAGATCAAAGATACCCCAATAATTATGAGTATTTGAAAAATGGGTATTATACCGATTCGTCAAACAAAAGATTACGGCGTGGAATTATTATTGAAGATGCAAAGCGTGTAGCAGAAGATTTAGTAAGTGGCAAAATTAAAATGACATCAACTACGTTGCGACGATTTTACTCAAAGCTTTTAAGTGCGTATGAGAAATATAAATCAAACAATGATTTTGAAGGGATCGTAAATCAAATTGAAGCATTAATTCCAGATGCTGAGATTGCGGTGAAAAGAGAAGTAGCACCTTATCAATTTAAAAACTTTATTCGTGAAAACGTAAATTTAGCCTCGCGAAATCCTGATAATTTAAAAGGATTTGTAAGACATTATCAAAGCATCATTTGTTTTTTTTCTGAAAAAAAATGATTCATTAATTAAATGGAGGGATTTTCGTGAAATTAAAACAGTTTACGAAGATTACAGGAATTATACATTGTGAAACGGGACTGAAAATTGGCGGAACTAAGGATAGTATTGACATTGGCGGTGTAGATGCACCAATTATTCGTCATCCTATTACACGTGTTCCATATATCCCCGGATCCTCATTGAAAGGGAAAATGCGTTCTTTACTAGAATCTATCTATTCTTCAAATACGAGTATTTACCCTTGTGGTTGCGGTACGTGCAAGGTATGCATAAATTTTGGTTCTTTAAAATCTACGTCCCCAACTCGTGTACTTGTACGTGACGCCCATATGGCAGAGAAAAGTTTAGCAGTTTTAAAAAATGCTAATGAGGAATCTGGAATGAATTTTGTAGAGGTTAAGACAGAAAACTTTATTAATCGCTCTGTAGGAAAAGCAGAAAAACCTCGGGTATTTGAACGTGTACCTGCTGAAACAGAATTTCATTTTGAAATCAGTATACGAATCTTTGAAAACGATTTGGAGACAGATGTGGTGAATTTTGTACTTGAAGGATTGAAACTCGTCGAACATGATTATCTAGGTGGATCTGGTGGACGTGGATACGGAAAAGTAAAGTTTAAGAATGTTGTTGTAGAAACTGTGCCATTACAAAATTATAAAGAAGATGTGGTTGATCCTAAATGATCCTAGAATATCAGTTGCAATTTCATTCCCCGTTGGTTGGTACTCTTGATAGTGATATGATCATGGGATCGATGGCTTGGGCCTTATTAAGATGCGAGGGGGAACAAGCCTTACAATCATGGATAGATATGTGTAAACAAGGCAATCCGCCGTTTGTTGTATCAAATGGTTTTCCGACAGGTTTTTTTCCAAAACCAATGATTCCTTTTAGAAAAAAGGAACAACCCTTACATAAACAAGAACAAATAAAAGAGGCCCGTACCAATAAAAAGTTGAAAGCTAGAAAATGGGTTAGTACTAACCTTTTCTATGAAATGCTAAACGGTACTTTTGTACAAATGCCTGGTATGGATGAACCAAGGGATTTTATAGGTCAACAAATTCACGCAATTATTGATCGAACAACTGGCACAAGTCTTACTGAAGGTGGACTGTATGAAACGAGTTATCGTTGGTTCTCAATGAATATATCTTTGTACTTTCAAATTTTCGACCTTTCATGGGAAAATCGAATTGATGACTTGATGAAATATCTCGAATATGAAGGAATTGGGGCAAAAAAATCAATAGGTTATGGGAGATTTCGAATTATAACAAAACAACACATGCAAGTGAGACGAATCAATAATCCGAATGGGTTTGTGGTTTTGTCCCATTTTGTTCCTTCAAGAGATGATTCTACTAATGGGTTTTATAAAATTAAAACAAAGTACGGCCGTCTAGGTGAAGAATTTTCGAAAGGTGTATCAGTAAATCCGTTTAAAAAGCCTATATTAATGATCGAACATGGTGCATGTTTTTATACTCAAAAACCGCAGAAGTTTTGTGGTAGAATTCTTTCCAATATTTCTTTTAATCACACAGACAAAGTTGTTCAGATGTGTTATGGGTTTATTATGCCCGCACGTCTACCAATCATTGATGGTAACCTCTGAAATTTCTTAGTTGTCTTTATGTACAAGGAAACAGTTCTATTCAAATGGATAGGAGAATCAGTATGGCGATTGTTCTGATGAATATTGGAAATTCGGATATCCAACCTGAAAGAAAAAGATTAACAGAAAAAGAAAGGAGAGACTCGCTTTCAGTAGTTTTGGAAGATCTGAAATCAGAAACACAAGTCTTAGATGATCCGCAGTTCCCGATACTCTCAAGTGTGGAAAAATATCTTTTAAACAAAGGAGAGAAACTCAGTTTTCTAGTATTGTTTTATACCAGACAACAGAGTGAATCCTTTGGTAATTCGGATACTTATTTAGATTTTGAAATTATTCAGTTGGCAATTGCAAAAAAGAAATTATTCTTAAATGAATCTGCTAGAGTAATTGGCATTCCGATTCAGGAAGTTCCCTACTCATATGATCATATGTTAATTCATTATAGAAAAGCTATAAATTTGCTAGAAGAACAATTCAATTTTGAAGGAACTGACTTTGGGCAAACTCTGTTTATATCGATGACAGGGGGAACTCCCGCGTGTAATTTTGGTCTTTTACATGCTATTCACGAATGGAAAAAGTTTCGAACCAACAAAAAATTTATTTATTCGCCACGCCCTGCGAAAGATGAAGAACAGCCTCCTGCAATAGATATCCAAGTCAATACATATTTGTCCTTAAAAGAGGTCTTAAGAAATTTAAATGAACTATTTGAGGGAAATCATTATGGCCAGGTTAAAACTTTATTAAAGAATCTTTCCGTTGTAGATTTCAATCATGAAGATGTATTCCTCTTCTTGGATGCATTATTAATGAGACGGAATCAACAATACCAGAGGTCCATTGAAACCTTAAATAAAATTCGAAATACTGATTTTAGAGATACTCTCTTTTTTAAAAGTTTTTTTAATCAGGTGCGGGAATTGATCCAGGGGATTAGTATTCACGAAACGATCGATTCGAAGTGGTTAAAAGATATATCCTTCAAAAAGCTTTTGGAGGAGCAATATTGGAAATTGGTAAACTATTATCATTTAGAGGAATATAATGAATGGACAACTTTATTGATGACCTTTTATGAAAACCTATTAAAAATTAAGGTGATCACATTACTAGGACCACAGAAATTTAATAAAGGTAATTTTTCTGTAACACTAAGAAATGAATATACGAGTCTTCTAAAAGACAGTTCAGATAATTTGATTCATCAGGATAATTTTTTGTCAAATAATTCACGTTATCCAAATAGAAGAACCTATCAGAATTTAATTTCTGTTGTTGATCCGTTAAGCTTATTAAGGGAACCTGAATCGAGTTTTTGGGTATCGCAATTGGAAAAAATACACAAAAAACGGAATGAACTTATTCATGAATTTGGTGGATTAAACCGTGAAATGATCGAACAAGTCTTTTTACCAAAAAAATGGGATCAAGTGTTAAAGAAAGTATTGGTAGATGAATTTTACTTAAACATAGATTTGAATCCCCTAACTCCTATTCACTCCGGATTCTTAGATTGGATTGAAAACAAGCTTCTTAACTTTTAAGGCGAAAAATTCAAATGCATGTTTAAGCATAAGCGTCAAATAGCCTATACGTTGAAATTAGAATACCCACCATGAGGTGGGCTTATTTTTATTTTATTAAATAGTCCGCAGATAAGAGACGTCCTTCCATATAATTGGCAGCCCACACGATTATTTGTTCGCGGACTTGCGTATTTAAAGTTGAATGGGTCTGGTGCTTTCACGGGGGACCAGATGATGCATGACATTGATATGATGCGCAATGTGATCCTGTTCGCCTTTGCAGAGTTTGATCAAATTCCGTGTAGCAGTCATCCCGATTTCAATGGCAGAGTATTCGATTGTAGACAACTTTGGGCGAATCAATTTCGATAACTCGATTCCATCAAAACCAAATACGGATATGTCCTCGGGAACTCGATATCCATGATCCGTAAGATAGGCGATGGCACCGATGGCCATCGAGTCGGTTGCGCAAAAAACGGCTGTTGGCAAAGGATCGTTTTCGAGGATGGCTGCCATAGCTTTACTCCCATCTTCTACAGATAAACTGCTTTCTGCAACCCACTTTTCATTTACAGCGATTCCGAAATCGGCCAGTGCCTTCTGATAACCTTTAAAACGATCCCCCCAAATGGCTCCCCCGCTAATTCCACGGATCATGGCAATCTGACGGTGGCCATTCTGCAGCAGATACGTGACTGCCTCATAAGAGGCTGTGATGTTGTCAACATGTACAGACGGAATGGAAGGGAAAGATGAAATCTGCCCTACAAGTACGACTGGGGTAAGATTTTTTTGGACAATCTCTAAATGTTGCTCCTCCCATTGATTTCCCATAAAGATGATGCCTTGTACAGGTAAATTGCTAAATAAATCTATATAATGCAGCTCATTTTCCATTGAACCATCGGATAATCCAATCACCGTATCATATCCATACAACTTACAGATTCTATTAATTCCAACAATTAAATCATCGAGAACCGTATTGCTATACTGTGGACATATAACGCCTATCAAAAGTCGATCTTGTTGCCGAGATAAGGTTTGTACGACAAAAGGAAGATAGTTTTTTTCTTTTAAGACATTCAGAACACGTTTGCGAATTTCCTCATTTACAGGCTTGCTGTTGTTGATGACTCTGGAGACTGTTGACGTCGAGACTCCAGCCAATTGGGCAATCTCCTTGAGCGTGATTTTCAATCCGACCACAACCTTATTTAAACTAAAATATACGTCTTGAGATTTGAGAAGTAATTAAATTGTATAACGTAACCTTGATCAAAAGCAAAATTACTGCGTTGACTCAGAATGCATTGGCTTATTAGGAAATTATAAATCATGCAATATTTATATTTGGGAAATTATAAAACATAAAATATTCAAATAGGAAATAATTTTTCCTGAATGGAAATACTTTAAATTCATTAAAATGTCGTAATCAATCGGGATTTATAGAGAAATTATTTCGTTGACCCAGGAAATATTATGTCATATAATAATCTCATAGGCAAGAAATTTTCCTATTGGAATGCTTTCTTGTTATAAAAAAGGGGAGTTGGTCACATGGTTGATAGCAAGAAAATTGCACGATGGATTCGAAAATCAACAATGCTTGGTGTTGCTGCTGCTTTAACAGTATCGTTGACTGCATGTGGAGGAAGTTCAACAAACAATGCAGCAAGTCCAAGCGGCAGTTCTACGAAAGCGTCTTCACCCGTAAGCATCATTATTACAAACGGTAAAGGGGAAATTGACGCTCAATTCAAACAAGCAGCGAAGGAGTTTATGAAAACCAATCCGAACATCCACGTTGAAGTGGATTCGATCGCTGTTGGGGATACATTGAATATTTATGATAAACTGACAGCTTCCGGGAAAACGGTTACGATGGCCATGTTTGACCCGTACTCCGTCTTGCATAAATACAAAGACGTAGGAATTGATCTTTCCAACGAGAAATGGAACGCTGAAACAACACAGGCAATCAAGAACGCAAAGGGACAGGTCATTGGCTTCCCGTTTGCAATCGAAGGTTTTGGGCTTGTATACAATCAAAAAGTAGTGGAGAAAGCGGTAGGCGGAAAGTTTGACCCGTTCTCTATCAACACACGGGATAAATTGAAGAGCCTTCTCGACAAGATCAAGGCATCTGGTGTGAAGTATCCCGTGGCTTATCAAACCGAAGCTTGGTCTGTCAGCAATCATTACAGTTCACAATTTTTGAATCAGGCAAGTGATCCGAACACCATTTTAGACCAATTGAAAGCCGGAAAATTGGATCTTACAAAAAATGCGGTGTGGAATGGCTATTATGACACGTTGGATTTATTAACTTCAAAAAAATACAACAAGTACGGAGATCGCCCGCTTGGTCAATATTATGACGATGCGCACGTATCTGTTGGAAAAGGAGAATCAGCCATCCTGTTCAATGGTGACTGGGCATTCGATTCGCTGCATGCGGTTGCTGGCGACAATTTCGGATTTATGCCGGTTCCAGTCGACAACAACCCGAATAACCCGCTTAACAATAAAATTGCAGTCGGTCCAACACAAGTCATGGTGATTAACAAAAAGGCTTCTCCGGCGCAGCAGGCGGCAGCAAAAAAATTCCTAAATTGGCTTGTGTTTGACAAAGCGGGACAAGACTTTTTGGTAAATAAAGCACAAGTCATCTCTGCTTTCAAAAACAATCCGTACAAAGTGACAAACCCATTGGGTGTTGCGATCAGCAACGCGATTCAGCAAGGCAAGACAATGCCGTTCAGTACCAACTATATCAACCCGGCAGACTGGACTACGATCATTGGACCTGAAGTTCAAAAATATATCGCGAAACAAGAAACCAGAGCAGACTTGGCAAAAGCCATAGAGTCCTACTATACAAGTCATCAGGGTTAATCCGTGACGGGATCTGTATAAGAGGATGTTCAAAACGTAGTCAAAACTCCACGGCGGATTGCTTTGCCGAATCCCAAAAAGGCTTACTCATGTACCAAACACGTACACTCCGTCACCTTTTCGTGCTTCGGCTTCACACTCCTTGTGTCTTACTTGGCCACGTTTTACGCACTATAAGAAAAGCTGCTGAGTGGGCGAGTACATATCTCGCCCATTTGTATTTAACTTTAGGTTAGGATGTGAAACGAATGAACGGTCGAAAAAAAATCTGGCCAATTTGGGTAATTCGATCGTATTCCTGGGACCTACCACGATTTTTTTTGCCATTGCGGTTCTGATCCCATTCGGATACGGAATTTATCTAACGCTTATGAAAATGAATACTCCAACAGACCCCGCGATATTTTCGGGATTATCGAATTACCTGAAAGCATTGAAGGATGCCCAATTCTGGAGTTCCCTTTTGTTAACGTTCAAGTTTGTAGCAGGTACGGTCTTTTTTGTGAATCTTGTCGGATTTGGATTAGCTTATCTTGTCACGACCGGTATTCGGATTCAAAACTTTATGAGAACGGCATATTTTACGCCAAATCTGATTGGCGGGTTGGTTCTTGGGTATATTTGGCAATTTATATTTGTTCAATTCTTGCCGGCAATTGGCGATAAACTGAAGATCGGGTTGCTGAAGCTTGGCTGGTTGGGCGATCCGCATATGGCCTATTGGGCGCTTGTTTTGGTTACGATCTGGCAATCAGCCGGCTATATGATGATCATTTTCATTGCCGGCTTGATCAGTATTCCAAAGGATGTCCTCGAAGCCTCGACGATTGATGGAGCAGGTCCTTTTCGGAGACTTATCTATGTTACGCTCCCCCTAATGGTGCCGTCTTTTGTCGTCACTATCTTCTTGTCTCTGAAAAATGCATTTATGGTGTATGACTTGAATTTCTCGCTAACAAAAGGCGGACCCTACAACAGCACCGAGATGGTTTCCATGTATGTGGTGAATAAAGCTTTTGTTGAATCAAATTACGGAGTAGGGCAGGCAGAAGCGATCGTTCTCTTTTTGATTGTCGTTGCAGTCACGGGAGTTCAGGTGTATTTCAGTAAGAAAATGGAGGTTGAAGCATAATGAACAGACAACGATTGGCGACTTCCACCTTTGCCTATTTGATTGCATTCGTCGCATTTATTTGTTTTGTATTTCCCTTTTTTCTGCTCATTATCAATTCATTCAAAAGCAATGGGGAAATTTTAACGAATCCGTTCTCTCTGCCTCAGCATTGGAATTTTGCACACTTTGGTGACGTCATTCACAAGATGAATTTTTTGGTCACATTTAAAAACACGTTTCTCATTACAACTCTAAGTACGATTTTTATCTTGCTTTTTTCCGCAATGGCTGCTTATCACTTGGTCAGAAAACCAACGAAATACAATAAAGTGTTTTTCACTATTTTGGTGGCTTCCATGGTCATTCCGTTTCAATCTTTGATGATTCCGCTCATTTACATTTATGGTGCGAAACTTCAATTGATTGATTCGATGCCGATTCCTTTATTGATTATCTTTTATATTGGCTTCGGAAGTGCCCTATCCATTTTTATCTATCATGGATTTATCAAATCCATTCCGATTGAGATTGAAGAGGCGGCTTTAATTGATGGTTGCAATACCAGGCAAACGTTTTTCAAGATTGTTTTGCCTATGCTTACACCGATAACAGTAACCATTGCGATTCTAAATGTTTTATGGATCTGGAATGACTACTTGCTTCCTTCCTTGGTCTTAAATGACGAAAGTGTCTATACGATGCCGGTTAAAATGAAAGTGTTCAGCGGTACGTATATGAACAACTGGGAACTGTTGATTCCTGCCATTCTCTTGACAGTACTGCCAATTTTAATTGTATACATGTTTGGTCAGCGATACATTATCAAGGGTGTGATTCAAGGATCAATCAAGTAATCAAGATAAAAAGAGTATGAGGAGTTAGGAGTTCATCAAATGAAAAAAACATGGTGGAAAGAAAGTGTCGTGTATCAAATATACCCGCGTAGTTTTATGGATAGCAATGGAGATGGAATTGGGGATCTTCCAGGAATTTTGTCGAAGTTGGATTACTTAAAGGATTTAGGAATCGATGTGATTTGGCTTTGTCCGATTTATCAATCCCCAAATGACGACAACGGCTATGACATCAGCGACTATTATGAGATCATGTCGGAATTTGGTGCAATGGAGGATTTTGATAGACTTTTACATGAAGTTCATGCACGCGGAATGAAGTTGATTATGGACTTGGTTGTCAATCATACATCTGATGAACATGCATGGTTTATCGAAAGTCGTTCATCGAAAGATCATCCGAAGCGCGACTATTATATTTGGCGGCCTGCTGCAAAAGATGGAGGGGTACCAAATAACTGGGAGTCATTTTTCAGCGGATCGACTTGGCAATATGATGAAGCTACGGGAGAATACTATTTGCATTTGTTTTCGAAAAAGCAGCCGGATCTTAACTGGGAAAACCCTGAAGTGGTTGCAGATGTGCACAAGATGATGAAGTGGTGGCTGGACAAGGGAATCGATGGATTTCGCGTCGATGCGATCAATCACATTGGCAAAGCTGACGGATTCCCTGATGATCCGCACCCGGAAGATAAAAGCCACAATACCGGCTATCGGCTGTTTGCAAACTTGCCGAAAGTACACGAACAGCTGCAAAAGCTGAACCGCGAAGTATTCAGCAGATACGATATCATGACAGTCGGTGAAACATCAGGAATTGGGCCACGGGAAGCACTCTTATATGTGGATGAAAATCGTGATGAAATGAACATGGTCTTTCAATTTGAACACATGTCGATCGATTCAGGCGACGGCGGAAAATGGGATGTGCAGCCTTGGAGTTTGCCGGATCTGAAACAGATTATGAGCAAATGGCAAACGGAGCTGTACGGAAAAGGCTGGAATGCATTGTATTTCAATAACCATGATCAACCAAGAGCGGTGTCGCGTTTTGGGGATGATCAAACATATTGGGCAGAATCGGCAAAATTGTTGGCGACGTTTTTGCATACGTTATGTGGTACACCTTACGTCTACCAAGGCGAGGAAATCGGCATGACCAATGTCGCATTTGATTCGATTGATTCGTATCAAGATTTGGAATCGCTCAATTTTTACAAGGAAAAAGTATCCGAAGGAGCAGACCTGGCACAGGTATTGAAGCGCATACACGACAAAGGACGTGACAACGCCCGGACCCCCATGCAGTGGAATGATGGTCCGCAAGCTGGTTTTACGACGGGAGAACCATGGATTCAGCTCAATACGAATTACATGGATATCAACGTGGAACAACAATTGCTGGACCCGGATTCCATCTTCAATTATTACAAGAAACTGATTCAGTTGCGCAAACAATATGAAGTATTCGTCTATGGAGATTATCAGTTGATCCTCGAAGATCATCCGGAAATTTATGCATATGTACGCACATTTGAAAATGAAACACTGCTTGTGATTCTGAATTTCTTTGGAAGAACTCCTACTTTCCAACTGCCGGATTGTTTGCATATCGAAGCGCCTGAACTTCTCATTAGCAACTATGCGGTTGCTGCAGATCGTGAGATACAAGAAATAACGCTTCAACCGTATGAAGCGAGAGTCTATCGTTTGCCCACAAATCCTTCTTCAGCTAACGAGGGCGAGAGTTAAATACTTCAACGGGTGGGTCATCGTAAAGACTCACCCGTTTTTATTGTAAGAGCCTGCGACAACATTTATAAGCCTTTCATGATCGAACATTACAGGTTCACGGAAGCGGCGTAAACGCTGTCGTCTCCCTGTTCTAGAACTTCCCGAATGGTTATCTTTTCACCAAAGTGATACGAAATATTTTTTAAGGTATTTGTCGAGTGACAAGTCATTCTTGCGCCAATGGATATAAAACCGTTCTTGTCCAATACTTGTGTTGCATTATGTACATAGATTCCTTCTTTCCTTAATAGATGCAGAAGTTTTGACAACTGTTCGTCTGCTTGTTTTTCGGGTACCTGAAGATAAAGAAAGTATTCGCTTGCCGATTGTGCATAATCCAATTCAACTTTTTCGATTGAAGCATCAGGAGTGGAATTTTGGTTTTGATTCCGCAATAAATAGAATAAATCTTCAAGTACGGCACTCGCTGTAGGAAGTTCACCGGCACCCCTTCCGAAAAAGGTTAATTCGCCGGCAAGATCCGTCTGTATGCATACAGCATTGACTACATCATCTACGCTTGCCAGCGGATGACTGAGCGGGAGAAGGCTAGGTGCCACCTTGAGATGAATGTTTCCGTTTTTCTTCTCAACAGATGCCAAAAGTTTGATGCGATAGCCAAAATGATACGCCAGCTTAAGTTCATCCACTGAAATATCGGCAATTCCAGTCCTTGCTATTCTTTCTAAATCCGGTGTAATGCCAAAGCACAAATTCGTCAAGATGGTAAGTTTATGCAACGCATCATAACCTTCCACATCGGCGGTGGGGTCGGCTTCTGCGTAACCTAGCGACTGTGCTTCAAGGAGGATTTTTTGATAGGATTCTTCCCGTTCCCACATTTTGGTCAGGATATAATTCGTAGTCCCGTTCAGAATTCCGTACAGTTTATACACTTCATTTACCTTTAAAAAGTGCCGCACAGTGCTTATGATCGGTATAGCACCCCCGACACTTGCCTCATATAAAAGCTGAACTCCTTTTGCGGCTGCCAATTCGTGCAGCTCCTGCCCGTATTTTGCAATCAATGCTTTGTTTGCGGTAATGACATGACAACCCTGGTGCAATGCCAGCTTGACATAGGATAAGGCCGGTTCCAAACCGCCCATCGCCTCAATGACGACACTCAATCCGGGATCTGAAAAAACTTCCTCAATGGATGTTGTCAATAATTCTGATGGCACTTCTACATTTCTTTTTTTGTAAGGGCTCCTCACTAAGATAGAACACAATTCCAGTTCTTTCCCTAGAGTTTTTTCTATTTTCCCACGATGTTGCTTAAGGCCTTTAAGCACTCCACATCCCACTGTTCCCAACCCTAAAAGAGCGATTTTCACTTTATCCACGATGTTCCTCCCGTCAAGTCATCTTTTCAAAAAAATAACAAAAAACCTTCTTCAATAAGAAGAAGGCATCTCTTTTACGAAAATGGTCTACTCCTTATCTCTCAGAACATAAACGTTCTGCAGGAATTAGCACCTTGCCAAATAAGCACTCATATTGCTTATTGGCTGGTTGCCGGGCTTCATCGGGCCAGACCCTCCACCTCTCTTGATAAGAACCTGAATTTTAAATTATTTCAAATCATAATATAGTTTTCATTTACAGTCAATAAAAAAATGGAGCTAAAAAATAGATCGAATGATTATTCAACGGTCCAAACATTAAGACCAAAAAGACCAAAATAACCAATAAGAACAAAATATTAACAGCAGAAAAAGAAAGCGCTATCATGTAAATGATTCAAATCATTCAAAATATATAGAATATCAGCAAGTAATTGGGTTATCTGTTATGTTTTATGTATTCCATTTTATGTATCCAGTTTTTTACGTTTTGAAAGAAAAAAAGGGGGAAAAAGAATGAAGAAACATCAGACGAAACTCGTATCGGTCATTGGATTGGCAGCTATGATAACGCTTACGGGATGTGGCAGCAGTTCAACAAGTTCCAGTCAGGCGTCTTCGGCAGCAGACAAAAACACGATCACTCTCGGAGTGATTACTTCCATTACCGGGGGCGACTCGGAATTCGGAAAAGCGCAAAAAGAAGGATACGAACTTGCTTTGCAGGAAATCAACAAAAACGGCGGGATCCTTGGAAAACAAGTCAAGCTGGAGTACCTGGACGATAAGTCAAGCGCGCAAGAAGCGGCGAAAGACGTGGACCAATTGGTCAATCAGGATCATATGAAACTGATTCTCGGTCCATACAGCTCTGGTTCTGCTCTTGCAGTTGTAAAAAAGGCGACGACGTATAAAGTACCAGTGATCGTGCCGACCGCGACTGCGGCCAATGTGACGGAAACGGGTTCCAAATATGTGTTCCGCCTTTGTGCAACATCGGATGATTACGCAAAAGCGATGGTCGAGCTGTTCAAAAAGCAAGGAGATGTAAAAACGCTTGCGATTGTGCATGAAGATCAGAACTTTGGCGCCAGCGCAGACAAAGCGATGAAGAAATTTGCGCAAGAAGCGGGCATTCAAGTCGTGGATGATGAAAGCTACTCTACCAAAGATTTGGATTACAAACCACTGTTGAATCGGGTGAAGCAAAAGCATCCGGATGCCATCTATTTTGCTTCCTATTCGAAAGATGCGGTTGCCTTAATGACACAAGCCAAAGAAATCGATCTGAATGCCAAATACTTTACAGCGGCAGGTACGGGATTTAGCGTGGGTTCCTTTCCGAAAGATGCGGGATCTGCGGCAGACTATACGCTGGCAGCCGGTCAGTGGGATGCTTCCGCGAAATGGAAAGGTTCCAAAGAATTTGATCAAAACATTTTCAAGAAATTTGGCGATCATCCTTCCTATCATGACATGGAAGCATATGCCTCTCTCTACACAGCGAAAGCAGCGATTGAGAAAGCAGGCAGCTTAGATTCGCAAAAGATTCGCGATGCACTGGCGAGTATTCAACTGGATACCGCATTTGGTCCGGTCAAGTTTGATGACAAAGGACAAAATGCCCATCCGGTTCTGATCACGCAAGTCCAAAACGGGAAATTTGTCACCGTTTATCCGGAATCGGCAGCGACCGGCCAGTTGAAAGTTCCGACACCTGCTTGGAAAGATCGTAAATAAGCGATCAGGCTTGCTTTATGTGGCAAAGATGACTTCCAAACCTATGCGTCAGCAGATGCGCCTCTTATGTCCTGCGCGGGCCATCGCGATACATTTGAGAATGCAGTTTTAGTGTGAGAAAAGGGCGAGATTCGCCCTTTTCTTGACATAATCGAATTGAAAATTTTTTGATAAAACCTAACGGTACTTTTGTCAAGAAGTGGATTGATGCACGTGTCGATTGATATGCATAGAAAGGAATACTGAAACTATCATAATAAGGGGGAACAGCATGTTTTTACAAACAATCGTGGACGGCATTATGCTCGGCGGCTTGTATGCCATTATTGGCATGGGATTGGCCGTCGTGTTTGGCACCATGCGGATTATCAACTTTGCACATGGGCAGTTTGTGATGGTGGGCATGTATATCAGCTATGCATGCTTTCAGTTTTTGCATATCGATCCGTATCTTTCGATTGGGATCAGTTTTGTGATCAGCTTTTTACTTGGCATTCTTGTCTTCCGTCTCACGCTCAAACCGATTCTGCATGCGCCGGAGATGAATCATATCTTGCTGACGGCCGGACTTGGCCTGATGCTCACAAACCTGTCCCAAATGGTCTTTAATACCAATCAACTGACGGTGAATTTGCCATATGGCCATCATACGATCCATTTTCTTCATGTCGAAGTGAATCAGGCGTATCTCCTTTCCTTTATCATCGCCGGTTTTGTGGCATTGTTCTTGTTTTTGTTCATGCTGAAAACGGAAACAGGGCGTTCGATTCGGGCGATCTCCCAAAATTCGTCTTCGTCCGCATTGATGGGGATTCCTGTGAATCGAATCACGACACTCGTCTTTGGTCTTGGCATCGCCATCGCCGGAGTGGCAGGGACGCTCCTTTTGCCCGTGCATTATGTGGACCCGTCGGTGGGCGACTCTTTCAGTCTCCTGGCCTTCATCATCGTCGTGTTGGGCGGAATGGGGAGCATCTTTGGAGCAGGCATTGGCGGTATTTTGATCGGCTTGATTTGGAGCTTGTCTTCTTTCTATCTAGGCGGAAGTTATGGAGACGTTTTGACGTATATCATGTTCTTGCTTGTACTGTTGTTGAAACCATCCGGTCTATTTGGGAGGAGCAGAGTGTGAAAAAGTGGTTCGTGGCTTGTTTGATCTTGATTCTCTGTGTGTTGTTGCCATTTGTGACGAATTTGTACTATAAACAAATTCTATTTTATATCTTTATCTTTGGCGGTGTCGGTCTTGCATGGAATCTCGTAGGCGGCTATGCGGGACAAATTTCTCTTGGACATGCGGTATTTTTTGGAATCGGGGCATATAGTTTTGCATTGCTTGCGCCACATACAGGCGTCATTCTCGGGATTGTATTGGCCGGCCTGGTCTCCGCCATCAGCGCCGTACCGATCGGCTGGATTTGTTTTCGGCTGAGAGGACCTTATTTTTCTCTTGCAACGATTGCGGTCGCACAGTTGATGAATGTTCTCGCCACCAATCAGTTGAAGCATTGGACGCAGGGAGCGGCTGGCCTGCTGGTGCCCAATGTCGTGAAAAATCCGGACAACTATTATTGGGTCGCGTTGGGGTTTGCCGCCCTTGCCTTTGGAATCGTAACGCGGATGGCCACGAGCAAAACCGGCTATTATTTGATGGCGATTCGGGAAGATGAAGACACGGCTCAGACGATTACCGTAAATACCCCCTTGTATAAACTTTATGCGTTGATCGTATCCGCCTTTTTGACAGGCATCGGTGGCGTCGTTTTTGCAGCAAATCTCGGCAGCATTCAGCCCAATGACGTGTTTGGCGGGGCGATTTCCAATCAGGTGGTGTTTCTGGCGATTCTTGGCGGCGCCGGCACTATCTACGGACCGTTGGTCGGAGCGTTTATCCTGGAATTTGCCTCCGATTATCTGAAAAACTCTGTCGGCTCCTTGAGCTTTATCGGAGATCCGAATGCATTTGCGTTTTTTGTATATGGGTTGTTGATTGTGCTTGTCGTGATGTTCATGCCGGCAGGAATTGTCGGTACCCTGGAAAATCGGTGGAAAAGGAGAGTCAACTATGGCATTGCTCGAGTTTCAAGGAGTCAGTAAACGCTTTGGAGGTCTGCTTGCCACCAATGATGTGACATTTTCCATTGAGGAAGGGGAAGTGTTGTCGATTATCGGACCGAATGGGGCAGGAAAGACGACGATTTTTAATCTGATTACCGGGTTCATCAAGCCGGACCAGGGCAGCATCCGTTTTCACGGGCAGTCCATCGTCGGCAAAAAGCCATATCAAATCGCCAGGATTGGCGTGGGACGGACGTTTCAAATCGTCAAACCCCTTGTGAACATGTCGGTGTTGGAAAACGTCATGCTAGGAGCATTTTCCCGCACTTCTTCCACAGGAGAGGCGCGGAACAAAGCGTTGGAGATTCTGGAATTGACCGGCTTGCACAATCGCAAGGATATGACGGCAGGCAGTCTCACACTTGCCGGAAGAAAGCGGTTGGAGATTGCCCGCGCCCTTGCCATCCGCCCGAAGCTGATTCTGCTCGATGAAGTGGTGGCAGGTCTGACGCCGACGGAAGCGGTAGAAACGATCAAGCTGTTGAAGGAATTGAAAAGTCATGGCATTTCGGCGGTCGGCGGCATCGAACACGTGATGCGTGTGGTGATGGAAATCTCCGATCGTGTCATCGTGATCAATCATGGAACCAAAATTGCGGAAGGAACGCCGCAGGATGTTACCTCCCATCCGGAAGTCATCAAAGCCTACTTAGGTTCCAGTGAGGAGGAATAATCGTGCTGCAAGTGGAAGAAATCGATGTGTTTTATGGGGACATGCAAGCGTTAAACGGTCTTGCCCTCGATGTGCGGGAAGGGGAAATCGTGGCGTTGGTGGGGGCGAACGGCGCCGGCAAATCCACCACCTTGCGAACGATCTCGGGGCTGTTGCATCCGCGCAACGGCCGGATCGTGTTCTGTGGAGGGGAGATTCATAAAAACGATCCGCATACAATCGTGGATCTTGGCATCAGCCATGTACCGGAAGGCAGGCAATTGTTTCCGATGATGTCAGTCAGGGAAAATTTATTGTTGGGCGGACATGTAAAGCGGGCACGAGGGCAGCGGGAAGAAAAGCTGATAAAAGAAATTTTTCCCATGTTTCCACGGTTGAAAGAGCGCGAACACCAGATGGCCGGCACATTAAGCGGTGGAGAACAACAGATGGTGGCCATTGCCCGGGGAATGATGAGCAATCCAAGATTGCTGATTTTAGACGAGCCGTCTCTGGGTCTGGCGCCTGTGATCGTGAAGGAAATGTTCGAAATTATCAAGACCATTCGCAGCAAAGGCATGACGGTGATGATCGTCGAACAAAATGTGGTGCAAACCCTGAAGATTGCTGACCGCGCGTATGTGGTTGAAAATGGACATGTAGTGATGAGTGGCGACAGCAAGGAATTGCTCAATGACGATCATGTCAAGCAAGCGTATTTAGGGATGTAATGATGCAAGCTTGCTTGCACGTCCGGCAAACCCGATCATCCAATTTTAGGAACGCCCGCATCCCTTTCCCAAGTGAATGCGGGCATTTTTAATCATTTCCATACTTGCGTTGCAGTTCCCGAATCTGCTCAATCATTTGTTTGCCGAAAATCGGTTTATATTGGTCATATATGGGATTCCAAACAGCCATCCATTGTTTTTTCTCAGCAGGAGTCAATTCATGGACGTTTAAGCCTGGAATATTTTTCAGCATATTCCATTGCTCTTGATTCAGTTGAATCGCTTCTTCATTTTCCCAGGCGGTCGTTTCTTGCAAAGCTTCCGAAATATCATTTTGCAAATCTTTTGGTATGCGATTCCAAAACGTTTGATTGAATAATACTACATACCCTAAATAAGATTCGTTGCAGATCGTTATATAGTTTTGGAATTGATAGAGTTTTTTTGAGTAAATATTGGAAATCGAATTTTCTTCTCCGTCAACCGTTCCGGATTCCAATTTCTGAAACAACTGATTAAAAGGGACTGCCGTGGTATTTGCATGCATCAGCCTAAATTTATCTTCCATGACTTTGCTTTGCTCGATTCGAAAATTGATGCCATTAAAATCCTTTGGTTGAATAATCGGGCGTTTGTCGTTCGTGATTTGCCGAAATCCATTCCCCCAAAAAGCCATTCCGATCATGTTTTTGGATTGTAATGTCTGCAAAAGTTCTTGCCCGATTGCTCCGTGAAATGCTGCTTGCACTGCCTGATCATTCGGGAATGCAAAAGGCAAATCCATGACCATCCATTCCGGTATTTGATTTGAGATAATTGAGAAACTTGGAGCAATCATCTGCACGTTGCCTTGCTTGAGAGCATCAATTTCGTCGAATTCATTATAAAGAGATCCATCAGGAAATAATTCTACTTTGACACGCCCTTTTGTTTTCTGATTCACTAGATGTGCAAACATTTTGGCTGCAAGTCCTTTGGGAGTATTTTCCGCCACAACATAACTGAATTTAATGACAATTTCTTTGCCCAGTCCTTGCTGTTCATAGTCATAAGGAAGGCGTTTTGATGAGAAAACATCGGAGAAGCCGATAATAATAGAAGTCAGAAAGCCTAAAAGTACGAACAAAGCAATGCCAACATAGGATTTCATAAAACATTCTCCACGTATTTTAGAAATGTAGTATATGATACATAGTGTATCATAAACGTAGCGATGAAACTTGTATTCATTCCGTCATTGCACTCTATCATTGGCTAGGGGTTCGTTAACATGTTTCGTGGTATGTCGATTCGCTGGAAAATTACGATTCTGTCATTTGGCATCATCTTATTTTCACTCATGATCGGTGGTATCAATTTGATAGGAAATATTTTCCATGTCCAGGAAGAAGAGTTGGGAAAACGTTTATTGGTGACTGCGCGAACGATTGCCGAACTTCCTCCGGTCATTGAAAAACTCTCCAATGAGAAAAATGGCCCGCCGATTAACAAAGTAGTCGAACGAATCCGTGTCATCAATAATGTGGATTATATCGTCGTATTGGATATGGACGGAAAAATACTGTCGCATCCTGTGAGAGACAAGATTGGCACATATTCGCAAGGAGCCGACGAGCGCTCCGCTTTTGCGGAACATACGTATTTATCAAAAGCGAAGGGAGACCTGGGGATTGCCTTGCGCGCTTTTGTCCCCGTAATGGATGAGAAGAATGTGCAAGTGGGAGTTGTCCTTGTCGGAAAACTGTTGCCGAGTTTGTGGGATGTTGTTGATGCGATGCGTGATAAAATTTATGTAACGTTTTCACTTTCCTTGCTATTTGGAATTTTGGGTTCCTACAGTTTGGCGAAACATATCAAGAAACAAATGCTGCAGTTGGAACCTCAGGAAATCGCACGGATGTTGCTTGAACGGACGGCTACATTTAATGCGATACATGAAGGAATCATTGCCGTTGATAAACAGGATCGAATTACGATTTTTAATGAACATGCGATGCAAATGCTGAAAATACACGAAGATGTGGTCGGTCGATCCATCTATGAAGCAATTCCGGATGAACGATTGAAAGAAACGTTTGCTTTTGAACATGTGGTGTACAATCAGGAACTGCTTGTTGGCACAAATGTGATACTCTACACCAGGGTGCCTATTCAACTGGAAAATCAAATCATCGGAGCGGTCCTGGTATTCCAGGATCGGACGGAAGTAAAAAAAATTGCGGAAGAACTGACAGGAGTTCGGGCCTTCGTCGACGCGTTGCGAGTCCAAAACCATGAATTTATGAATAAACTGCATACGATTGGCGGCTTAATTCAGTTGAATCATAAAGAAAAAGCGTTGGATTTTTTATTTCAAGTAACCGAGCAAAAAGAAGAACTGACGCGGTTTCTAAGCAATCGAATCGGAGATGAAAGCCTCGCCGGACTGTTAATCGCAAAAGTAAGCAGAGGAAAAGAGCTCGGGATCGAAGTTGTAATTGACCAGCAAAGCAGGCTGGAACACTATCCGGGAGTTCTGGACCATCATGATTTTGTCATTTTAGTCGGAAATCTGATTGAAAATGCATTTGACGCATTAAAAGATCGGATGGAGCATAAAAAAGTATTTGTAAGTTTTGAGCAAGATTTGGATTCCTTGACGGTCTTGGTGGAAGATAACGGGGG
Organism: Fodinisporobacter ferrooxydans; assembly: GCF_022818495.1. Taxonomy (GTDB): domain Bacteria; phylum Bacillota; class Bacilli; order Tumebacillales; family MYW30-H2; genus Fodinisporobacter; species Fodinisporobacter ferrooxydans. Next base: position 2,171,757 of record NZ_CP089291.1, read on the forward strand.
CGGCATAAGGGAAGATATACAATCCAGAATTTTTGAAAAAGGCTTTTCTACGAAAGGAACACAAGGAAGAGGCGTAGGATTGCACTTGGTGAATAGCATTGTGCATAAAGGGAAAGGCGACATACAAATCGATTCAAGGGAAGGTGAAGGCACGAGTATATGGATCACATTTCCCATGAAAGTTGCAGATGAATAATCGATTGCGTTTCATTTTATCCATACACACCGCATGGAGGATTGCAGGTATGTATTTTTTGTGAACAAAAAGACCAAAATCAACAATACGACCTAATTATTTTCAATTTCACATGAAAGCGATACCATACTTTCAAGGGCTTTCATTCATAAAATTCGGTGCGGGCATGATGAAAGTATTGGAGTACACCGAAATTTGGAAAAGTTCTGTGCATTACATTTTGAAAATGATTGAACGATGGAGGGGTAGAAGGTGCAACGGAATTTTCGATATGTCATTATTTCAATGGTAGTATTCATGACGGTCATCAATTATATCGACCGTGGAGCAATTGCATATGCACAAGCGTCAATCATCAAATTGTTTCATTTGAATCCTAAATCATGGGGAGAAGTTTTGGGCTATTTCGGCTATGGGTATATGTTTGGCGCTTTGTTCGGCGGGGTTCTCGCAGATAAAAAGGGTCCGAAATTTGTCTGGATTTTATTCGGGACGTTATGGTCGATATTCGAAGCAGGGACAGCGTTTGCCGGAGATATTGGAATGGCGATGTTCGGCGGCTCGGCAATTGCAGGTTTTGCGATTTTTCGTATCTTGTTCGGATTTGCTGAAGGGCCGGCTTTTTCTACCATTAACCGTACGATGGCGAACTGGGCAGCTCCAAAAGAGAGAGGGTTTGTTGCATCCCTCGGCGTGTTGGGAGCTCCGCTAGGTTCCTTGATTACTGCGCCGGTTGCGGTCGGATTGCTCTCCGTTACCAGTTGGCAAACGACATTTCTCATTCTTGGAGCGATCGGGATTATCTGGGTAATTATCTGGGCTAAAGTATTTAAAAACAAACCGGACGAACATCCAAGCGTTTCGAAAGAAGAACTTGAGGAAATACGTTCATCGAAAGATTTGCTGGCAAACGAAACGACATTGGTACAAGCGGAAAAGGAACGTATTACTGTCGGCGATTTCTTTAAAAATCCGACGCTGTTCTTTAATGCCATTGGTTACTTCGCTTTCCAATATGTGAATTTTCTGCTTTTGACATGGACACCGAAGTACTTGCAAGATCAATTTCATTATTCACTCGGAAAATTGTGGTATCTTGGCATGATCCCATGGATTGGCGCATGTGCAACAGTCTTATTGGGCGGTAAAATCTCTGATTCTCTGCGTCGTAAAACCGGAAGTCTGAAAGTTGCCCGTTCAGGTCTTGCTGTTGTTTCCCTGTTGCTTACAGCGATCTGTTTCTTGGCAATACCTGCAGTTCATAGCGTCACAGCCGTCTTGCTGCTGATGGCAGTCGGCAATGCGTTCAACTTTTTGCCGAATTCCGTCTATTGGACGATCATTATCGACACTGAGCCGTCAAAAGCTGGTACATTTGGCGGGATTACACACTTTATTACCAATATTGCAACAATCGTCGCACCGATGTTGACAGGATATCTTGTTGCAGATAGCGGTTATAAAGCGATGTTTATTGCAGCTGCGATCGCAGCAGTGGTTGGTATGCTGGCGATGATTTTTGTAAACCCAGGCAGAAACAATCGTGGACAAATCAACAAGGTCACTGCTGCGTAACCGTTTGCGTGCAACAGTATCCAGAGAAACGAAGCAGCATATCCAAAAGCAATAGCAAAAACCGACGCCCTTTTTTTGCTGGGGTTGTCGGCTTTTTTTATCGCCAAAGCAAACAAATCAAGCACTTTTATCGTCTATTATTATACTAACAGTAACTTAATCCTGAATCCGTGACGATAGTCACCAAGTGCCTGGGCAGGCGTGATTACACCTACCCCAAGGTACCATTTTTTATGCGATTACCAGAAACGTTAGTTGGTTTTGCCGTTTCGTCAGGTTCGTATGTTCAAGTGCTCAGGGATTTTGCTTTTGGATAATTGCCGATATTTATCACAATTGGATGATTTTTGTCATTTTCTGTTGATTCATAGTTGTAACTTTATGTTAGAATAGTTGATAAGATGCGAATAAGAAGGCGGTATATGTGGAACGTTGGTCACTGAATCGTTTGGAAATCGAGACAATTAACGCGAGAACTTCAATAGATTTGTTGCAGGAACTGACAACTCCTGTGTATCAAAGGGCCGGGTTTCAATATACCAATGACGTTGTCACCATTCCAAGATATTTTTATCGTCTGGTTGGCAATGATCAAAGTGAGAAAGAATATTACAAGAAAGTCGAACAATTTTATTTGGCAGTTGAGAAACTTGGAGAATTGGGCAATTGCATCACAGATGGATTGGACCGAATGATTTCAGAGGATTTTTTACGATTGTTTGCTTCGGCCTGGGATCGGATTGCGTTGCTGTCAGACATTCAGCCGGATCGGGTCATTCAGATCTTGCGTACATATGAGCTGTTTCCCGATTTTCCAAACAAGGTATTGCAAAAGCAATTTCAGGAAAATTTCAAGGGATTGCTGGAATATTATTTTGATATCAGCCAAGAAATGCTAGAACCGGAAGAATTCAAATCGATCCTTCAGTATTGTATGCATTGGTTGCAAGTGTATCTCAAGCCGATGTGCATGAACTATGATTATATATACTCGAATCCGAAGTTTTTTTATTACGGAATGATCACAAAAGAAGAGATTTTTTTTCTGATTTACGCAGCCAGTTTCGGATTTGATGTGGTGTATATGAATCCGCAATCCGAATGTGATTTTACTCTGCTTGATCCGCAACAATTGTTTAGTATCGAGGAACTTACCTATCAACGAACAGCGATCCGCCCATTGCATACGATTCAAACACAGGAACGGGCGGAGACGTTGGCATATCAGTCAACGATCGAGATTGACCAAATGTTGCAGGAGACGGAGACGATCGCATTCAAAAGTTGGCAATGCGTGGATTGCGAAGTGGAAGCGAAGACGTTAAAAACTACCTATGACGAAATTCTTATTCTGTGGAAAGAACAAGCGATGTTCCGCAGTCACTGGTCTTATGAAAACAATCGTTTGACAATTCCCAATATCTTTGCAAAAGTAATCGGAAGTCTGAGGGATACAAATGCATTTCTCGGTCAGGTGAGGAGATTTGCTGAGGCACCCAATACGATTTTCATTTCACAGTTTCCATTTGTAAAAACGCCAACCATGTATCACTCCTGTTTTTTTGAAGTGGCGTATGACAAGGGCGGGAAGTGGATCATCGAACCGCATCGCTTGCGGCAAGCTGCTTGGTGGCCGTACCGCCATTTGCGCAATGGATTTCAACAGTTGCTGTCCGAAACCATCGCCGAACTTGTGTTTCGCCATCGTGTCATGGATCCGACGGGTCGATTGCATCCAAACGAATTATCGCAGAAGATTTTTTCGACCCTGTGCAATTTGGACAAGCCCATTCAAAATCTGATCCAATCCTTTGATTATCCAAAGGAGATTCCAAAACTCGTCCTATACAATGATGGGCAGTCGGGAGATCTGAGCCTGGAAGATTCCATTGTGCTCACATGCTTGAATGCCATTGGATTTGACATTGTGGCATTCAATCCCGCCGGGTTTAATGATGTGGAATCCTATATCTATTCCACACTGTTTGATACGCATCAATTGGATCAGATGGTTTTTGAACTTTCTATGGCTTCGAAAATGCATAAACCGATGCCGGAAAAACTGGGAATTCGAAAGCTGTTTAGCCTATTTTAGGAGGTACGAAGATGAGATTTGGACCGCAAGAAAGTCAAACAATGATTGCTCCAATACAGCCGCAAGCAACTTCACAGTTCGGTGCCGGGCTACAAGAAGCACAGGTTCTGGAAATTAAGGATGATGGACAGCTAACCACGAATGAAATGGCGTTGCGCCAAGCGCCGGCAGTGATCGCCATCTCGCAAAAGTTAAATGTCAACGATAAGAACGCAATTTTGGAATTTGGGAATGATCCTGCAGTAAAAATATCATCCTTTGCCGATCGCGTGCTGCATACGATCAAGTCAAAAAGCGTGACAGATTCCGGGGAAATGTTAAAACAACTGGCTACTGTCATGAAAAATTTTGACCATAAGGATTTTGAAGAAGAAAAAACAGGTCTTTTCGGGAAGATATTCGGCAATGCAAAGGCGACATTGGAAAAAATGTTTGCAAAGTATCAAACGATTGGAAATGACATCGATAAAATCTATAAATCTGTCAATACATACAAAAATGAGATTAATAACGCTAACCTCATGCTGGAAGATATGTTTGCCGAGAATCTTCAATACTATCATGAACTGGAAAAATACGTGGCAGCCGGAAATATGGTTGTGGAAGAACTGGAACGGGACGATTTGCCTTACTTTGAACAAAAGGCGCAAAGCGGCAGTCAGGAAGATCTGATGAATCTCGAAAATTTGCGGAATGTCATAGAACTGATCAAGCAGCGCGTTTATGACCTGGAGTTGGCAAAAGTGGTGGCCATGCAAAACGCGCCGCAAATTCGCCTGATTCAGAAAGGCAACTACAACTTGATCATGAAAATTCATTCCGCCTTTATTGTGACGATCCCGGTATTCAAAATTGGCCTCATTCAGGCGATCACATTGAAACGTCAAAAACTGATTGCGGATTCGATGTCTGCCTTGGATGATGCAACAAACCGCATGCTGTTGCAAAACGCGCAAAATATCAAGACACAAGGTGTAGAGATCGCAAGATTGTCCGGGCAGCCAAGTGTGAAAATCGAAACGGTGGAACAAACCTGGCGAACGATTTTGGAAGGGATTGAAGATACCAGGCGCATCGAGGAAGAGAATCGCCGTGCACGGGAAGATGGCACAAAACGATTGTCCCAGCTTCAGCGCGATTTTCGCGATAAGATGAAAACATTGGCTCTCTCAAGATAATATAAACTCTATTTGAATCTATCATATTGAATCTATCATAGGATAAAAGTTTAAGTTTACAAGCACTCGTTTAGCTGTGCCATGGAAAAAAGAAAAAGGAGATGTGAAACGATCATGCAATCGTTAGTCGTCAGTTTTCTGTTGATTTTGCTCATCGATGTCGGATTATCTACGGACAATGCAGCTGTCAATGCAGGGATTGTCAAAATGTTTCCGAAGCAAATGCGCAATAAAATCATGTTGTTAGGTGTACTCGTTGCCATTCTCATGCGGATTGTATTAACGGCAATTTCGGGATATCTCTATCTGATTCCCGGTTTGAAGTTGTTAGGCGGTATCTGGGTTGTGTTGATGGCAATTAAAATGTTCGGTCAGGAAGATGATGAAGAGAAACAAGTAAATACAAACGCGGGATATTTAGCGGCAGGCATCATGCTGGGATGGACAGACTTAACCATGTCCATGGACAACGTTCTTGCGCTCATCGGTGCTGCAAACGGAAATATCTTGCTTGTATCCATCGGTGTGATCATTACGATTCCACTCTTGTTTTTAGCGACAAAAGCGCTTGTTGCAATCATGGAAAAATATCCGAAGCTCAACTTTATTTTTGCAGGAATTTTGGGATATGTAGGCTTTAAAATGATCTTCGAGGATAGCGGCAACATCATTAAATTTTTCAATTGGGTTGCAACATATCCGACAAGTTTTTCTGCTTTGTCAGGAGTTCTCATTGTCGTTCTTATCGGATTGTGGGTCAATAGTCGTGCAGTTAAAGCCCGGCAGTCCTGATATAGATGTTTTAAGTGCGTGTTCAAAAAGTGGTTAAGCAATCCGCCGTGGAGTTTTGACTACTTTTTGAACATCCTCTTTTAGAAACTATTTGAAAGTGAGATGAATAAACAATGGCTCGTTTTTTACCTGCATCCGATGCAAAAGTTGCGCCAGTCGTCAATAGCAGCAAGAAACATCCGTTTCATAGCGTGTATGCTTCTGCTGAAGGTGAAATGGTCTATATCAATATGGAAGCGGTAGATGGGCTTCAAAGCGGAATGTCTTGCATTCGTGACATTGCGTTGATCATTGATATCAGTGGTTCCATGAATGCATATTACAAAAATGGCGAAGTTGCAAGGTTAGCAACAACGATTGTGGATATGTTGTCATCCTATGACGATGATGGGATTGATTTGTATTTCTTCTCCAATGGGTTGGTTTACGAGGCCAATGTAAAAAATGCCTCGGAAGTGCAAAAGGCGATTGACCAGGCACTGCTGCAGCCCGGCGCATTACAAAGTACAATGCCGACAGCGGCATTTCGCAAATTTACCGATCAATGCAAATCCAAGAAACGTGCCGGAACTGTTTTGTTCCTGACAGACGGAATGATGGATGACGGCGGACAGGACCTGGAGAATTTTTATACGAATGTGCTTCATACAGAGTTTAAGACAAGAGACCAATTTTATTGTTATGCGGTCGAATTTGGCAGAAGTGCGTTTGGTGCCTTAAATCGTTTGGATGGAAAATATTTCCCTGAGCAGGGCCCGGAAGACTTGTTTGACCTGGATAATATCAATGATTTGGAAAAAGTGACGTCTGTTTTGAAACAGGTAGGAGGCATGAGTGCAATCGGCAGCGATGTGGAAATGACGGCAAAATCCGACTCCGGTGCATTAATCGATATGGTAAACACCGATTTGATTCCGAATGGAATGGATTCCGTCAATGGACCGATTAACCAGATTATGAGTTTTCGGGTGAAACAAAGAGGACCATTCAATCTTCTTGTCAATATCAATGGATATGATCCAATGCATATTAAAGTGACTCCAAAAGGGCTTGATGTGGATCTTGTGATTGCGTAATGCGCGTGCAGACTTTCGGTCGACGGCGGGATCAGCAGCAAGCGGAAACGATATGCAGTTCGAATAGGAGCAGTATGGATAAGGGAGGATTACGGGATGGCTCGGTTTCGTGCATTAGATGAAGTGCAAATTGTACAAAGTCATAAAAATCATCCGTTTCACAATATTTATGGCGCTGTCGAAGGCGATATGGTTTATATCAATATGGAGGCAATTGATCATTTGAAAAAAGGAATGACGACACAACGGGATATGTATCTTGTTGTCGATATTTCCGGTTCAATGGAGCAATACTACAAGAGAAAAGGGTTTTTCAGCAATAAGCCTTCCGAGATTGAAACTTTAATCAGTACGATTGTAGATTCTGTTGCACCATATGATGATGATGGGATTGATGTATTGTTCTTTGGTTCCTTTATGGTATATCGAGCAAACATATCGAGCGCGTCCGAGGTTCCCAATGCGGTTGAACGCGCCATGCGCAGCCGTGGCGCATTCTCCTCTACCATGCCGATCGATTCCTTTAAAGCGATTACCGCGCAAATGGAAGAAAAACACCGTCCTGCTACTGTATTTTTCTTGACAGACGGTGCGATGGACGACGATGGGGATGCACTGCGTAATTACTATAAAAATGTTTTACATACAAAATGGAAAACAAGAGATTGGTTTTATTGCTACTCAATTGAATTCGGTGACAGCGCGGAAGGTGCATTAAATGTTCTTGATGGGCTATTTCCACCGGAGCAAGGTCCGGAAGATTTATTTGATTTGGAGAATGTTGATAATCTTTCCAAGATCACTGAGGTTTTACGGCAAGTAGGAGCCATGAGTGCCATTGGCAGCAATGACGAATTGGTCGCAACTGTAAGCAATGGATGTGTCATTGATATGGTGAATGCGGACTTGATCTCCGGTGGTCAGCAGTCGATTGCAGGCAGTATCAATCAAGTGATGAGTTTCCGGGTTCGGGCGAATCAACCCTTTGAATTATCCATTCGGATGGCTGGCTACGAAGAAATGAAGCTGGTATGTACACCGAAAGGATTCGATGTGGATATTCGAGTTGCGTAACGATTTATTGCAATACGATGATGATCTCACACGTTTAGGATCCCGCTCATCCAATCTTCGCAATCGTAATCCGATAAAATAGCGAACCCCAGTGGCTTATGCGAAATGGCTTATAAATACAATAGGAAAATCGTGAAACAAAAATAGTACCGCATCTTGCGGTGCTATTTTTCTATCAATAACAATATCAGGAATAATTGAATCCGTTCTATTCGAATGGCATTCTTTGCGGTAGTATACTGATAGGAACATGCTCGATATCAGTATTTACATTGTACCGGCCCCAATTTTCTATTTGAATTGTGTGCTGCCAATATACTAGTATCTGGAATATGAATAATTACATCTCCATATTTAATGGATTAGAAGAATTGCTTCACGATATTCTGAACAACAGAAAGTTAGGGGAATCAATGGGAAAGGTATTACTTTTGGATCTCGATGATGTTTGCGCATGCCATAATGAACGTTGGGTCGAAAGATTCTATGAAAAAACAGGGATTCTATTAGATCGAGAAGAATGGAGCAGTTGGGATTTGCATGAAGTATATTCGGAATCGATTACAAAGTCTCTCTATGAAATTCTTCAAGAGCCCGGATTTTTTCGATACTTACAGCCCAAATCCGGATGTGTGGAAGGTGTTCGGACATTGTATGAGGTAGGATTTGAAATTGTATTTGTTACAGCCAGTCCGCCTACTGCCTTATATGAGAAATATGAGTGGATAGAAGAATATTTTCCGTTTATTTCGAAATCGAACATCGTTCTGACACAAAGAAAAGATTTAGTGTATGGAGATATTCTTGTGGATGACGGCCCGCACAATTTGCTAAGATCGCCTGCGAAAACAAAAATTGTTTTTGACCATGCGTATAATCGCCATTTGCAGCAGTTTCAAAGGGTGAAAGATTGGAATGAACTTGTAAGGATTTTGAGAGATTATATGGAGGTAGGGGCGTAAGGGAACGTGATTTATCCAAAGTAAATTGCAAGTTGTGTGTCTATTTCTAAGAATACTTTATGTTGGGTGAGCAATAATGAAACAATCGCAAGCAATACATGAATTTTAGTGTATTTGTAGAAAAATGAGCATTGTAATGTCTATTATAACCGTGATATGATAACACCTGTCGCCGCAATGGACGGTGAAAACAATCGACAGAATGCAAGTGATGAAATGCGAAATAATTACCTGTTGATTTGAAATTTCGAATATGATAAATTATAAAAACGTCACTGCTTTGGCTGTGTCGGAATGATTTAAGAAGTTCCTTGAAAACTAAACAAGTGCAGGGAGTTATATATGTAACTCCTGTCATTAGTCAGCAATGATTCTGACAGGGTCAAGTAATGAATAGGTAGCTCCGACAACCTTCGGTTGCGGAGTAAATTCACACTAAGTGCTGAAGCACTAAGTGTTCATTCAAGAGTTTGATCCTGGCTCAGGACGAACGCTGGCGGCGTGCCTAATACATGCAAGTCGCGCGGATGATGCAAAGCTTGCTTTGCATTGTTAGCGGCGGACGGGTGAGTAACACGTGGGCAACCTGCCGAATCGTTTGGGATAACACCCGGAAACGGGTGCTAATACCGGATAGTTTCTTCCTTCGCATGAAGGGAGACGGAAAGGTCCGTTCGGACCGCGATTCGATGGGCCCGCGGCGCATTAGCTAGTTGGTGGGGTAACGGCTCACCAAGGCGACGATGCGTAGCCGACCTGAGAGGGTGACCGGCCACACTGGGACTGAGACACGGCCCAGACTCCTACGGGAGGCAGCAGTAGGGAATCTTCCGCAATGGGCGCAAGCCTGACGGAGCAACGCCGCGTGAGTGATGAAGGCCTTCGGGTTGTAAAACTCTGTCTTCGGAGACGAACCCGTACGGGAGGAAATGCCCGTGCGTTGACGGTATCCGAGGAGGAAGCCCCGGCTAACTACGTGCCAGCAGCCGCGGTAATACGTAGGGGGCAAGCGTTGTCCGGAATCACTGGGCGTAAAGCGCGCGCAGGCGGCATTTCACGTCTGGGGTGAAAGTCCAGAGCTCAACTCTGGGATGGCCTTGGAAACGGGAGTGCTTGAGCGTCGGAGAGGTAAGGGGAATTCCACGTGTAGCGGTGAAATGCGTAGAGATGTGGAGGAACACCAGTGGCGAAGGCGCCTTACTGGCCGATTGCTGACGCTGAGGCGCGAAAGCGTGGGGAGCAAACAGGATTAGATACCCTGGTAGTCCACGCCGTAAACGATGAGTGCTAGGTGTTGGAGGGTACCACCTCCAGTGCCGAAGCTAACGCATTAAGCACTCCGCCTGGGGAGTACGGTCGCAAGACTGAAACTCAAAGGAATTGACGGGGGCCCGCACAAGCAGTGGAGCATGTGGTTTAATTCGAAGCAACGCGAAGAACCTTACCAGGTCTTGACATCCCGCTGACCGGTGTAGCGATACACCTTCCCTTCGGGGCAGCGGTGACAGGTGGTGCATGGTTGTCGTCAGCTCGTGTCGTGAGATGTTGGGTTAAGTCCCGCAACGAGCGCAACCCTTGATCTGTGTTGCCAGCATTCAGTTGGGCACTCACAGGTGACTGCCGGCGACAAGCCGGAGGAAGGCGGGGATGACGTCAAATCATCATGCCCCTTATGACCTGGGCTACACACGTGCTACAATGGGCGGTACAACGGGATGCGAAGCCGCAAGGCGGAGCCAACCCCTGAAAACCGTTCACAGTTCGGATTGCAGGCTGCAACCCGCCTGTATGAAGCC